>JBILDP010000159.1:0-5277 GCA_044352535.1 Prochlorococcaceae cyanobacterium | reverse complement strand
CCGCAGCTATGGCCCAGGCTCGAGGCTTCATGTGCACCGTGATCGCGTGGACACCCACGTGATCAGTTGCATCGTGCATGTAGACGACAGGGCGCCGGATCCCTGGCCACTGGATTTCATTGATCACGACGGCCAGCACCATGCCGTCCGATTCGAGCCGGGCACGATGCTCTTCTACGAGAGTCTCTGCCCCCACGCCCGCACGGAGCCATTTGCCGGCGAGTACTACCGCAATATGTACTTCCACTGGCGCCCGCGCGACTGGGATGGTGCTCCTTACCGGGAGCTCCGGTGCAAGTTCTCAGGTCTGGAGGAGGCCGCACAGGACTGCCGCAACAGGGCCCAGGCCGGTCTGGTCGCCACCATCCCGCCCATCTGGCAGCAATGGCTGATCCATAACCACCACAGCGGTTGCGCGCGCGAGGGCCTGATCGAACGCGCGGAACTGGAGGGTGGATTCACCCGTGCCGCCATCGCGGCTGTTCTCGATCAGTCCGCCGATGCAGGGGCAGAGGTTGGCTCAACCACGGCGTCGACCGCTGGTCTGGGCAGCATCACGCCGGCGGTGGCTGTCGCCGGCCCTGTGGGAATCCCCACCCCCAGCTGGTTGCAGTGGTTTGCAGCCCCGCTCACGCGCCCGGATCACCAACCACGGGCCTGGCGGCTCGACACCCCGCTGGCCCAGGTGTACGAGTTGCCGAACTTCCTCTCCCACCAGGAGTGCGAGGCCCTGATCGGGGCCATCGATCGCCAGCTGGTGCCCTCCACCGTGACCACCGGGGATTGCGCCTACCGCACCAGTCGCACATGCCATTTTCAGGGGACTGACGCCGAGCTGGCTGCCCGGCTGGATCAGCGCCTGGCAGCGCTGTTCGGCGTGGATCCGCGCCTGTCGGAGCCCCTGCAGGGCCAGCGCTACGACTGTGGTGATTACTTCAGGGAGCACACCGATTGGTTCGCCCCAGGCACCGAGGAGTTCGTGACCCACGCCAACCCCGGTGGGCAGCGGACCTGGACCGTGATGATCTACCTCAACAGCGTGTTCCGCGGCGGTCAGACCTGCTTCAAGCGCCTCGGACGCTGCTTCACGCCGGTGGAGGGGGTGGCGCTGGCGTGGAACAACCTGATGGCCGATGGCACTCCCAACCCGTTCACCCTGCACGAGGCCATGGCTGTTGAGGTGGGCCGGAAGTGGGTGATCACCAAGTGGTTCCGGGCCCAGGGCGGACGCAACGGCTGACCAGCTCACCCACCTGACCAGCCAGCTGTTCGGCTGAGCCGCGGTTGTCGATCACCACATCGGCGAGATCCCGCTTGCGCGCCAGCGGCCACTGGGCCTCGAGGCGGGCACGGGCCCCGGGCTCGCTGAGCTGATCGCGGGCCATCAGCCGCTGCAGCTGCTGGCTTTCGTCGCAATCCACCAGCCAGATTGTGCTGCAGAGCTCCTCCAATCCCGCTTCAAACAGCAGCGGGATCATCAGCACCACCACCGGTGCCTCGGCCAGGTGCTCCAGCTCGGCATCGAAACGGGCACGCACCAGCGGGTGCACCAACTGCTCAAGCCAGCGGCGCTCGGCTGGATCGGCGAACACGATCCGCCCGAGGGCGGCGCGATCAATGGTGTCGGGTTCTGCGATGGATTCCCCGCCGGCACCCCCGCTTCCAGCTCGCACCTGCTCGCCGTAACGCGCGAGCACCGCCAGCGCCCCGGCGCTGCCTGCTGCCAGCGCTTCGCGGGCGTAGTGATCGGCATCGAGCACCGGCAGTCCGCGTGCCGCCAGCAGCCGGCCCACACTGCTCTTGCCGCTGGCGATGCCGCCGGTGAGGCCGATGCGGCGCTGCCTGCCGCTCCAGCGGGGGCGGTTGAGCCGCTCCAGCAGCGGCGGCGGACCCAGCTGCTCCAGCCGGAAGTCACTCCCATAGCTGGGCGTCGGTCGCTCCGAGTAGAAGCGGCTGCGGCGGGGAGGCTGCAGTCGCAGCCAGCCGTTCACCACGCGGCTGCGGGTCCGCAGGGTGCGCCGCAGCACGTGCCGCAGCCAGCACGGTGCTGGCGGCCATCCCAGGCTGGAGGCAACGTTGTCGGGAAGCACGCCCCGCAGCACCGCCGCCAGGGGCGGGCGCAGGGAAGAGGGCCAGCCCGCCAGCAACATCTTCAGGGTGGCGTCGGCCACGCGCCGGTTGCTGGCGGCGGCTGCAAACAGTTGGGTTTCCACCCGGTGGTTGAGCGCCAGCAACTGTTCGAGTGTGGCCGGCAGCTCGGCGATGCCCATGCGGGCGCCCACGTGCCGCCAGAAGCGGAACAGGGCCTGCTGCTCGGCGTCAGTGAGTGGACGCCCGCCGTAGTGCTCCAGCCAGCGGATCGGCTCGGCTACGAAGCCCGAGAGCACGTAGAGGAAGTCGGCATTGGCGATGGCGTAGTGGCCGTGGATGCGGTTGAGGCGCTCGATCACCGCAACGCCCTCTGGGCTGTCTGGGCCATGGCGCAGCAGCTCGGCCACCATCAGGCCGGTGTCGTCGTAGCGCTTGCGCGGGCGTTGCTCAAATTCACCCGTTGCGCTCAGCAGCGTGGAGATCGAAGGCAGGCAGAAGGTCTTGAGCAGGGCCAGCTCCAGGGCGCGGGTGATGTCCCAGGGGAAGGCATAGCCCGCCAACCGGTGGCAGGTGGCCACCGCTTCGGGATCCAGCGGGGTGGGCGGGGCCATGGCGGGGTCGCCAGTGGGGCCTGCCATCCTGAATCCCCCCTGCTGATGGCGACCCGTTCAGGATGGGGTCAGTGGCTGTGGCGCCTTGACCCACCCCTGGACCCCGATCTCCGGCGGCATCACCGCCCCGGCCGGCTTTCAAGCCGCCGGCAGCACTGCCGGCCTCAAGGCCTCCGGCAAGCCGGATCTCTCCCTGCTCCTGGCCCCCGAGGGCGCTGTGTGTGCCGGTACCTTCACCGCCTCGCTGGTGCGGGCCGCCTGCGTCGATCTCTGCGCCGAGCGCCTCCAGGCTTCAGGTGGCCGCGCCCGCGCCGTGCTCACCAACTCCGGCCAGGCCAACGCCTGCACCGGTGAGCGCGGGCTGGCTGACAGCCTGATCGCCACTGCGGCGGTGGCTGAGCGTCTTGGCCTGGCGGCTGAGGAGGTGCTGATCTGCTCCACCGGCGTGATCGGCGTGCCGATCCCGATGGACACCTTGGTGGCGGGCCTTGATTCGCTGGTGGCGGCGCTCAGCCCAGGCGGCGGCGCGGCGGCGGCCCAGGCGATCCTCACCACCGATCTGGTCGACAAGCAGATCGCCCTGGAGGCCGATCTTGGCGGTCGCCGCGTGCGCATCGGCGGCATGACCAAGGGGTCGGGGATGATTCACCCCAACATGGCCACGATGTTGGGCTACCTCAGCTGCGACGCCGGTGTGCCGGCGGAGGTGTGGCAGGGCATGGTGCAGCGGGCGGTGGATCGCTCCTTCAATGCGATCACGGTGGACGGCGACACCAGTACCAACGACACGTTCCTGGCGTTTGCAGCCGGCCCACCCCTGAGCCCCGAGCACTTCGATGCGCTGGAGGCCGGCCTGACGGCGGCGGCGCAGCACCTGGCCAAGGCGATCGCCCGCGATGGCGAGGGCGCCACCTGCCTGATCGAGGTGCGGGTGGAGGGGGCCGCCGATGACGCCGGTGCCCGTGCCATTGCACGCACCGTGTGCGGTTCTTCGCTGGTGAAGTGCGCTGTGCACGGCCGCGACCCCAACTGGGGCCGGATCGTGGCCGCAGCCGGCCGCGCCGGCGTGCCCTTCGAGCCTGGCGCCGTGGCCCTCTGGCTGGGCGGCCACCAGCTGATGGCCGCCGGCCAGCCCCTGGCTTTTGATCGCCCCGCCGCATCTGCGTACCTGCGCGAGTGCGCCAGCGGCACGTACCTGGGCGGCAGCGGCCCAGGCGGCGACACCGTGCTGATCCGCCTGGCCGTGGGCGCCGGCCCCGGCCTGGGCCTGGCCTGGGGCTGCGATCTCTCCGATCAATACGTGCGCATCAACGCTGACTACACGACCTAACCCCAAACCCATTGGTGTGACTGTATTCTTGGTCGTCAAAAGGGGGTGGTGTCAAAGAGGTGTCAAAACATCGATGCGTAGAAGGGGTTGTCAGACCTTGCTTTTTGTGTCCTCGCGACGTTCTTCGTGCGTTCAGAAACCCAAGGGTTGCCAGGACGCTTTGAAATGCCGCACGCCAGTCGGTTTGCCCGTATCAGAAACTATGTACGGTTCCCTTGTTCGCAAACGCCAAGGGTTCTGACTGATGACCCGTTCCATCGGGTATGCACGCTGTTCCACCACGCACCAGGACACCGACGCTCAGGTCACTGAACTGCGATCTGCTGGTTGCCAGGAGGTGTTCGCCGAAAAGGTGTCCTCCCGTGCACCCCTGGAGAAACGACCCCAGTTGCGTCGGTGCCTGGAGTCGCTGCAGGAGGGGGATGAACTGGTGGTCTCAAAACTCGATCGTCTTGGTCGCTCCCAGGTGGAGGTGATCAACCGTCTCTCTGATCTCCAGACCGAGGGGATCTACGTCCGAACCCTGGATGGTCTGATCAACACCAGAGGACTGGGGAAACTCGCACCACTCGTGATTGGACTGCTGACGGGTCTTGCTGAGGTGGAACGATCCCTGATCCAGGAACGCACCAAGGAGTCGGTTGAACACCGCAGACGCACTGGAGGGAACCTCGGTGGACGACCCAAGACCTCAGACAAGAAGGAACGACTAGTGATCCGCCTGCGTGATGAGGGTGAGTCCTACAGATCGATCCGAGATCAGACGGGACTATCCCTCGCCACCATCCAACGGATTCTCAAAGACCACACCGATACCACTGCTGCCTGATCCAATGACCAAGATCGACATCCAGTACCAAGACCAGTTCGGGAAATGGAGACACCTCCAGACGAAATTCCACCAGGGAGATGCGTATCGCACTGCTGCGAACCGTGCTCGCTCCACGGGGAAACGTCATCGGTTGGTGGATGAACACGGAAATCTTCTGGATCTGATCGATCCATGAAATGAAAATCAAATAGTTAATCTATAAAGACTGCATAGGGATCCTATTTGCCGAAAATATCGCTCAAAACATAAGTGCGCTCTGCACCACTCGCGGTCTAACCCTGCATTCGCTGAGATGCCTTGACCAAATCAGTAAATGCCTATATAATTGCTGAACACAAAGACAAAGATATTTAGACCCTTTACAGAGGTAGAGATCGTCGAACTTTGCTTTCAGAGTCCTTGGAATCCAGTGG
>JBILDP010000160.1:0-5277 GCA_044352535.1 Prochlorococcaceae cyanobacterium | reverse complement strand
ATGAAGGTGGTGCCCCGCGATGCCCTCCAGGCCCGCGTGTATCTGCCCAACCAGGCGATCGGCTTCGTGCAGCCCGGCCAGCGCGCCGACCTGCAGATCCAGGCCTTCGACGCCAGCGACTTCGGCACCGTGCCCGCCGTGGTGCAGCGCATCGGCTCCGACGCCCTGCCCGCCGAGGAGCAGAAACGCGAACTCGGCACCGACGCGGCGGGCCTCTACTACCCGGCCGTGATGCGCCTGGAGCGACAGACCATCCAGCTGCCCAACAGCACCGCGCCGCTGCAGGCCGGCATGAGCCTCACCGCCAACATCAAGCTGCGCGAGCGCCGCTTCATCAACATCTTCACCGGCTTCTTCGACGACCAGCGCCGCAACCTCGAGCGGCTGCGCTGATGCCCGCCGGCGACGACCCCCGCCAGCACCCCTGGTGGCAGCACCTGCCGGCCGAGGGCCGGCGGCAGGCCCTGCGCCAGCGCCGCCGCCACCGGCTGTGGCAGGCGCTCAGCAGCCGCCGCGGCCTGCTGCTCCTGCTGCTGCTGCTGCTGCTGGCGGCCATCGCCGCCCTGGCGGCCGGCGGCGCCGGCGGCATGGGCCTGGCGCTGCTGCTGCCTCTGGCGCTGCTGCCGGCCCTGGCCGGATTCAGCTACTGGCTCACCTGGCGGGAGTTTCACCGTTAGTGGGCCCAGCCGGGGCGGCAGGCTGCCCGCCAGCCGGCTCGGGCGCTGGCCTGCCCTGCATCGCGCCCGGATCCAGTCTGGTGATCTCCCGCACCAGCCACAGCGGCATGTGCTGCTCGCCGCCGCCAAACGAAATCGTGCCGGGTGGGTAGAAGGGCAGCACCGCCAGCAGGGCGTTGATCGCCCCGGGCCGGCTCATGTCGGCCACCCGCTGGGCCAGCTTCTGCCGCAGGTTGCGGTCGGCGGGGCTGATCGCGCTGCGGGCGAAGCCACTGGCCAGCAGGTTGCGGTAGAGGTCGCCGAAACGGCTGCGGTAGAGCGGCTCCAGCTCGTCGGTGGCGATGTCGAGCCACACCTGGGCCAGCTGGCGCCGCAGCCCGGCCAGCTGGCCGGCCACCTCGGCATCGGCCGGGTCGATCACATGCAGGTTGATCAGGCCAGCCATCCGGTTCTGAAACTCCTCGCTCTGCAACTTCGCCAGCAGGGCCGCCAACCCCTCCTGGACACCCGTCTGCGGGGGCCGGGATCCCATCGATGATCCTGTGGCTGATCCTGCGGTTAATCCTATTTCGGATCCCATTCCAGATCCCATGCCGAGACTGGGGGCCTGGCCCAGGGCCTGGCCGGCGGGGGCCAGCAGCCCGGCCGGCCGCCAGATCCGCTGCAGCAGCTCGGGGTCGAACAGGCGGGCGTAGTCCTCCTGCAGCCAGCGCGGCACCTGGGTGAGCGGGTTGTCCACCCGCATCCGCCCCGGCGGGAAATAGGCGAACACCGCCAGCAGCAGGTTGGCCGTTTCCGGCCGCTCCATGGGCCCCAGCAGGCGCTGGGCCACCTGGTCGCGCCAGGCCTGCTCCTGGGGCAGCAGCGGCTCCCGCGCCAGCGGGCCGGCCAGCAGCTCCCGGTAGCACTCGCCGATCGCCGAGCCGTAGAGCAGCTCCAGCTGATCCACCGGCGCCACCAGCCAGAACTGCGAGAGGCACTGGCGGGCCAGCCGCGCCTGCCGCAGCGAGGCGGCGCCGGGCTCGTTGGCGTAGGTGCGGATGATTGTGAGCAGCCGCCCCACCGACCAGGGCAGCACCCGCGGATCGCCGCCCAGCTGGGTGGCCGACGGCTTGGGCTCCTCCACCAGGCTGTCTTCGGCCGGGCCCGCAGCCGCGGCGCCCAGGGGCTCCACCAGACCCAGCCGGCGCAACAACCGCCCCAGGATCGCCATGGCCCGCACCGCCCAGACAGCTGGCGAATGTACGGGGATTGCTCAGCGCAATCCGCCGGCGTGCTGCATCTGCATCTCGATCTGCATAACGGTCTGCAGCACCGCCGCCACCACCGGCCCCCAGGCGCCGGCATGCCGCTGGCGAAACAGCCGCAGGCTCGGATACCAGGGGGTGTCGCTGCGCTCCCGCAGCCAGCGCGGCGCCGCACTGAACGGCAACAGCAGCCAGCCCGGCCGCCCCATCGCCCCCACCAGGTGGGCCAGGGCCGTGTCCACCGTGATCACCAGATCCAGGCCCGCCACCAGCGCGGCGGTGGCGGCGAAGTCGGCATCGCCGGGCAGCTCCTCCAGCCCCCGCTGCCGCCAGGGCTCCGCCAGCCCGCGATCGGGGCCAAACTGCAGCAGCACCGGCCGCCAGCCCAGCCCCAGCAGCCCCTCGAGCAGCTGGTCGAGAGCCGGCTGATCCAGGCTGCGGCGCACGTATTCGCGGGTGGTGAGGGGCTGCTCGAGCTTGCGACCGGCGGCCCACAGCACCCCCACGCGCCGCTGGCCCAGGGGCGCTGGCCAGTGCGGTGCCGCCAGCCAGCTGGCCGCCGCCGGCAGCGGCGCCTCGCCCAGGATCGCCGGCAGGCTCAGCAGCGACACCTGCCGCCCGGGCCAGGGCGGCGCCGGCCCGTCCGCCGGCTTGGCGCGCACCTCGGGCCGGGGCTCCAGCCCGGCCAGCCCCTGGCGCAGCAGCTCCACCAGGCAGGCCTCCACCTCCAGCAGCAGCGGCGGTGCCGCCGGCCCCCGCCGGGCCACCAGGGGCCCCAGCCAGCGCAGGTGCTGGATCGTGTCGCCCAGGCCCTGCTCACTCCACACCAGCAGCGGCTGGCGCCAGCCCTCCGCCTCCCCCCGCCAGGCCGTGGCCGGATCGCGCCAGCGCTGCGCCGCCGGCAGCTGCCAGCGACGCTCCGCCAGGGCATAGCCCTCGGCGTAGCGCTCCAGACCAATCAGCAACTGGCTGTGGTTCCAGGCGGTGGGGGCCGCATCCTGCAGCGCGCGGCTGCGGGCAAAGGCCCGATCGGCCGCCTCGAAGCGCTGCAGATCGCTCAGCACATTGCCCAGGCCGCGATAGAGCAGGGGCTCCAGCGGGGCCAGCAACACCGCCTGGCGCAGCACCTCGAGCGCCTCGAGCGGCCGGTCGGCGATCCAGAGCGCATTGCCCCAGTTGCCCAGCAGGCGGTAGTCACCGGGGGCCGCCGCCGCGGCCCGGCCCGCTTGCGCCGCCGCCGCCAGCAGGGGAGAGAGTGGTTCGGTTGTCATCTCCTGACAACTCCCCAGAAATCGGCTGCAGTTGTCGCACGGGACACTGCAGAGCCCTTTACCAGCATGCTATGAGTGTTAATACGTAAAAAGTGGGGTTGGCTCTCAGCCGACCTCGCCTCGCCAACCTCAAGGCACTCTCCCCGTGAGCAACCAGACG
Source organism: Prochlorococcaceae cyanobacterium (assembly GCA_044352535.1). GTDB lineage: Bacteria > Cyanobacteriota > Cyanobacteriia > PCC-6307 > Cyanobiaceae > NIES-981. The sequence goes on along the minus strand of JBILDP010000160.1, from coordinate 1,922 downwards.
CTGGTCTTCGAACCTTCCGGGTTCAACCTCAACACCATCCCAGGAAGCGGCAACAGCGATGTTTCGGTGACGGAGACCGGCAGCGCTCAGAATCCCATTTACACCATCAGACAATTCGGCACCGCCACGGTCGACGGGCTCGGCATCACAGGCAATAACGCCTCCGAACGGGTGGTGGTGACAACGTCGGTCGACAACTTCCGGGGCACCCTTGGCGCTGGCGCCGACATCGTGGAAATGAGGGCCAATGTCAGCAACTCTTCCATTGAATTGGGCGGCGACGTTGACCGGTTCACCGTTAACGGCACCTTCACCAACAGTGGCGTCAACGCCGGTGGCGGCAGTGATTGGGTCTTGTTCAAAGGAGCGGTCAGCAATAGTTACATCGAAGGTTCGAGCGGCGACGACTTGGTGGAATTCAAGACCGACATCAATGGTTCGGTTGTGAGGCTCGGCACCGGTAGCGACGATCTGCGCTTCCTCGGCGACGTCACCAACACCACCGTGAATCTCGGTGGTGGCCAAGACAAACTCAGGATCTTCGATCCGAACGCCGACACCACCGGCCTGGTGATTCAAGGTGCCAGCTCCGACGACCTCCTGATCATCGGCACCACCAAATACAAGTTCGTCGGCGACTTCACCTGGGAGAACCTCAAAGATCCCAACGACGACGTTCGCTTCGGTCCCACGCCCTAGTCCTGAACCCTCTCCCCCCCAGCCTGATCGAGCTGCAACAGGCCCTTGCGGCCGCCCTTGCAGCCAACAATCACACCACCGCCCGCACCCTGCTGCTGCAGTGGTTGCGGGCTTTTATTGTGGAGCTGCCTCGCCGGCCCCGGCGCCACCAGCTGCGCCAGCCCGAGCTCTGGGATGGCCTGGTGGAGCACGCCCACGCCAGCGGCGACCACTCGCTGATCGAGCGCTACTGGCAACTGCTCGACCGCCTCGATGGCCCCACGCCGGCCCCCGGCACCCTGGAGGCCCTGCCGCTGCTCGGCGTGCCGATCCTCAACCGGGTGGATCTGCTGCAGCGCCTGCTCGACAGCCTCGATCACCCGGTGCGCACCCTGGCGGTGGTCGACAACAGCGCCGGGGCGCTCAGTGCCGAGCTCGAGGGCCTGCGCCAGCGCGGCCATCCGCTGGTGCAGGCGATCCAGATCGCCCGCCCCTTCGCCAACCTGGGCGTGGCCGCCAGCTGGAACCTGATCCTCAGCAGCTTCCCCGAGGCCCCCTGCGCCCTGCTGGCCAACAACGACATCCGCCTCGCCCCCGGCGTGCTTGCCGCCGCCCTGGAGCGCATCGATGCCGGCCGGCCCCAGTTTCTGGCGCTGCTGCCGCAGCCCCACGCCTTCGCCGCCTTTCTGCTCACCTGCCGCTGCTGGGATCAGCTCGGCCTGTTTGATGCCAATTTCCACCCCGCCTATTGCGAGGATCTCGACTACCACGACCGCCTGGCGGCCAGTCCCGCGATCGACCAGCTCGATGGCAGCTTCGCCCACGCCGCCATGACCGCCCTCAATAGCGAACACAGCGCCACGATCAACAGCGATCCCGAGCTGCAGCGCCACAACCGCACCAGCTACGCCCTCAACCGGCTCTGGTATCTGAGCGAGCGGCGCCTGCGCCGCGATCCCCGCGGCAGCTGGCGCCGCCTCTGGCTCAGCCAGTGGCGCCACGACACCGCCAACGGCACCAACCCCGCCCACGACGGCTGAGCCCGGCCACCCCATGAGCGCCCGCCCGTCTGCGACCCCAGCCGCCCCAGGGCCCTCGCCCCGCAGCCTCTCCCACCTGCTCCAGCTGCAGGAGCGCGGCGCGCTGCAGGTGCGCACCGCCGCCGCCTACCGCCAGCTGGTGGAACAGGTGGGGCTGGCCGAGGCCTATGCCGACACCCACGTGGTGGTGGCCGCCGAGGCCCT
>JBILDP010000158.1:0-5361 GCA_044352535.1 Prochlorococcaceae cyanobacterium | reverse complement strand
GCGGCAGTAGCCGCCTCCCACATTCATCCAGCCCGAAGGGCACGCCTGACCATTGGTGGGCTGCACGGTGTAGCTCATCAGTCCCAGGGTGCTGCACTTGCCGTTGAGCAGGTCCACGTAGCCCAGCGGGCAGATATCGCCGATCTTGGGCACCACCCGCTGGGCCAGGGCCGGCTCTGCGCCGGCGGCCATCAGCGCTGCCAGGGCCAGGCTTCCCCCCAGGCCTCGCTTCAACCAGGACACAAGCGCCATCATCTGCAGACCACTGACCCAATGCTAAGGATCCGGGCCAGTGCCGGTCTCCGCCAATGGTTGCAGGAGAGGCGTCAGTTCAGCAGCGCCAGCTCATCGAGCAGCTGGCGCTGCTGCCGCGCCGGCACGAAGCGATGGGCCGCCATGGCACCGCTCACCGCCACGGGCGGCACGCCGATGCCGGGGAATGTGCCGGCACCGCACAGCACCAGGTTGGCGATCGGGGTGTCGCCACCGGGGAAAGGGCCGCGATCCGCTGGCCAGGCCGGGCCGTAGCTGCCCTGATGCACCCGCAGGTACTGGCGGTGGGTGAGCGGCGTGCCCTGCAGTTCCAGCACCAGCCGCTCGCGCCAGTCCGGAATCAGGGGATCCAGCACCGTGTGGAAGATGCCGCAGCGTTCCGCCTTGAGGGCCTGGTAGGCCTCGCTGCCCTGCTCCAGGTGCTGCCACAGCTCCCAGGGCTCGTTGGCCGGGGTGTAGCCGTGCAGCACCTGGTGGCCGGCCGGAGCCATGGCCGGATCGAGTAGCGAAGGCATCGACAGCACCACCACGTTGCGCTCCGCCGTGATCCCCCGCTGCCAGTCGCCCACCCACACGTGGTGGATCGGCAGCTCGGCCAGCTCATCGCCGCCGCGCAGGCCCAGGTGCCAGTGCAAAAAACTGCCGCAGGCAGGGGTGGCTTGCTGTCGGTGGCGCCAACGGGCCGGCACCGACTCCTCGGGCAGTAGGCCTAGCAGGTCCCAGGGGCTTGTGTTGGCGATCACGCCGCGGCGGGCGCGGATGCACTCCCCTCCCACCAGGCGCACGCCGCTGGCCCGGCCTCCCTCCACCAGCACCTGCTCCACCGGCGCCTGGGTGCGCAGCCGGCCACCGAAGCGCTCCATGCCGCGCACCAGGGCTGCCGCCACGGCGGCACTGCCGCCGATTGGGTAGTCGAGGCAGGCGCCGGGCTCAAACCATTCGCCAAACAGCGTGGCCATCGCCGCCGAGCTGGTCTGATCCAGCGGCAGGCCGGAGATCAGGAAACTGAGCAGCTCCACCCAGTGCAGCAGGAAGGGATCGCGCAGGTGGCGCCGGGCCATTGGCCCGAAACTGCCGCCCAGGGCCGCGAGCTTGCTGGCCTGACTGAGCAGGCCCAGGGCCTGGGGGCCGAGGGTGCCGGCCAGCCCAAGGCCGGGCCGCAACGCCAGCAGCGGCAAGGCGCGGGCTGCCCGACAGCTGGGCTCCAGCCAGGCCATGAAGGCGGCCCATTCATCGGCCGCCGCCACGCCGCGCAGCTGGCGCACCACCTCCAGGAAGGGCTCCAGCCCCACACCGATGCGCAGCTGGCCCTCCGGCAGCAGCAGGCCCCAGTCGTGGTAACTGGCCACGGGCAGCCGTTCCCCCACCGCTGCCAGTACCTGGGTGAGTGGGTTGGCGCTGGGCCAGCGTCCCAGCCCCGACCACAGCGACGGACCGGATTCGAACTGGAACCCGCGTCGCTCAAAGCCGTGGGCCGCACCGCCGGGCTGGCTGTGGGCCTCCAGCACCAGCACCTCCATGCCCTGGCGTGCGGCGATCGCCCCGGCGCAGAGGCCGCCCAGGCCGCTGCCAATCACGATCAGATCCGGGCTGCCATCGCCGCCAGGTGCCATGCGGCGTGCTCTCCACCTGGGCCGAATGCTAGGCAATGTGGGCCCTCTGGAGCTGTTCGTGCTGCGTCAACATCTGCAGAGGCTCAGCCTGCGCACCGGCGGTGAGGGCTTCACCAACATCACGGCAGCCCTCAACACCGAAATCGCCGCCAGCGGCCTCCGACAGGGGGTGGCCACCCTGGTGTGTCAGCACACCAGCTGCAGTCTCACCATCAACGAGAACGCCGACCCGCGCGTGCTGCAGGACCTGGCCGCCTACCTCAAGGATCTGGTGCCCTCCGGTGATCAGCGGGCCTACCTGCACGACGACGAGGGGCCCGACGACATGCCGGCCCACATCCGCACAGCGCTCACGGCCACCAGCCTTCAGCTCAGTTTTGATGCGGGACGGCTGGTGCTGGGCACCTGGCAGGCCGTGTATCTGTGGGAGCATCGCCTGGCCGGCAGCGAGCGGCGGCTGAGCCTGCACCTGATCGGCGCGTAGGGATCCCGATGGCATCCCCCAGCGCGAGCGCCGATTGCCCTATCTGCCGTCTGCATGGCGACCAGGCAGCAACGACGGCCTTTGAGATCGCCCGCGGCGAGCTCTGGCTGCTGCGCCACCACCCCAACCCGGCACCGCTGGCCGGCTGGCTGCTGCTTGATGCCCGCCGTCATCTGGGCGGGCCCCTGGACTTCACGGATCAGGAAGCCGCCAGCTGGGGGCTGGCAGTGCGGAGCGCCAGCAGGCTGGTGCAACGGCTCACCGGCTGTGATCGGGTGTATGCGATCGCCTTTGGTGAAGGTGCCCCGCACCTGCATCTCCATCTGATTCCGCGCTTTGCCGGGGATCCCGTGTCGCCGGCCTGGAAGGTGGCCGATCTCTATCGAGCGGTGGAGCATGGCGAACGGCCGCCGGCCGATCCGGCTGTGGTGGCTGAGCTGGTGCTGCGTGCCCGCCAATCGCTGCCAGAAGTTGGTGGAATGGCGGCGAGTTGAAGCTCCGCTGTGGCCGCTACACCCCTCACCCCCGAGCAGATCAATTCCCTGCCAGCCTCCTTGCCGCTGTGGCAGCTGGTGAATGGCAAGCTCCAGCGGGACCTGCAGTTCCGGGATTTCTCCGAGGCTTTCGGCTTCATGGTGAGGGCGGCTCTGGCCGCCGAGGCCATGGGCCACCATCCCGAGTGGAGCAATGTGTGGAACAAGGTGAGCATCGCCCTCACCACCCATGACACCCGCGGGCTCTCCAACCTGGATGTGGAGCTGGCCCGCCGGATTGATGCTCTGGTGGCTTGAGCCACCACCGGCCAGGGTGATCTCCGTGTTCAGTCGCTCTGCAGCCGCACGTCTAGCGGATCGGGCTCCACCAGCTGCAAGGTTGCCGAGCCCAGCGCCACTGCTCCGCCGCTGTTGGCAAAGGCATCCAGCACCCGCATCGAAACACGATCGCGGGTGCTGCGCCGCTGCTTGTAGTCGACCAGATAGCGGAGTGTGAACTCCAGCCAGTTGTCGGTAATCACCAAGCTCACCGCCGGCTCAAGGCTGGCGTTCTCGAGCAGGTAGCGGCGCACCAGCCGTTGCCAAGCCTGGCGAGAATCGCGGATCAAATCCTCCGCGCACACCTCCCGCAGCACATTCTCGAGTAGCTGCCTCGCAAGCCGGTGATCGCAGCCGTGCTGCACGGGAATTCGCACCTCGTCCCAGAGGAAGGGGAAATCTCCCGAGTAGTTGAACACCGGCTCCTTGAACACGAAACTGTTGGCGATCCGCACAACCCTCCCGGTGTAGAGATCCGAAGCCACCCATTCCCCAAGTTCCATCAGCGTGGTGCGCAGGATGCCGATGTCGATCACGTCGCCGCGGATGCCGCCCAGCTGCACCCGGTCGCCGGGGGCGTAGAAGTTGCCGAAGGAGATCGCGATCCAGCCGGCGATGCTGCCAATCACCTCCTGCAGGGCGAAGGCGATGCCGGCACTTGCCACCCCGATGGCCACAGGGAGTCCGCCGAGCCGGTCCCGGAAGACCACCGTGATCAGCAGAGCAACGGCCAGCCATCCCCCGAGGGTTACCAGTTTGCGTGCGTAGTAACGGCTGTCGGGGTCAGTCAGGCGCCGGATCAGCGTGGCCTGCAACAGCTTCACCACCAGCACGATCGCCCCTGCACCGATCACTGCCGCCAGCGATTGGCTCACCAGCGGCAACTGCCACCAGCTGCTGCTGGTGGCGTTCGGGATCGGCGAGGGGGGCACCCGCGGGGCTCCCGGCTAAACGAGTGCCGGGAGCCGGGCGGGGTCGCTGGCCTGGAAGCGCAGGCGGCCTACGTCGCCTGTGGCTTCCACATCCACCGCGATGGTGCAGCCGGTGGGGAAGCTGCCGCCCAGGATCCCCTTGGCGATCGGCGTTTCCAGCTCGCGCTGGATGGCGCGCTTGAGGGGCCGGGCGCCGTACACCGGGTCGTAGCCCACGCCGGCCAGCCAGTCGAGCGCGTCGGCGTTGAGTTGGAGGCCCAGCTTCTTCTCCTCTAGGCGCCTGGCCAGTCGCTGCACCTGCAGCTCCACGATCTGGCGTAGCTCTTCCTGCCTGAGGCTGTGGAAGATGATCGTTTCATCCAGTCGGTTGAGGAACTCGGGCCGGAAGTGGGCTCGCAGGGCCTCATTCACCCGGGATTCCATTTCGCTGTGGCGGGCGGGATCGCCGGCCAGATCGAGGATCGAGGCGCTGCCGATGTTGCTGGTGAGAATCAGGATCGTGTTGGTGAAGTCCACCGTGCGGCCCTGACCATCGGTGACGCGGCCGTCATCGAGGATCTGCAGCATCACGTTGAAGACATCGGGGTGGGCCTTCTCCACCTCGTCGAACAGGATCACCGCATAGGGGCGGCGCCGCACGGCCTCGGTGAGCTGGCCGCCCTCCTCGTAGCCCACGTATCCCGGAGGCGCGCCGATCAGGCGGCTCACGGCGTGCTTCTCCATGTACTCGCTCATGTCGATGCGCACCATCGCCTCCTCGCTGTCGAACAGCTGGGAGGCCAGGGCCTTCGAGAGCTCGGTCTTGCCCACGCCTGTGGGGCCGAGGAACAGGAAGCTGGCGATCGGTCGGTTGGGATCGCTGAGGCCGGCGCGGGAGCGCTGGATGGCGTCGGCCACGGCTGTCACGGCCTGGCTCTGACCGATCACGCGGGTGTGCAGTTCATCCTCGAGGTGGAGCAGCTTCTCCATCTCGCTCTGCACCAGCTTGGCCACCGGGATCCCGGTCCACTTGGCGATCACCTCGGCAATGTCGTCTTCGGTGACCTCCTCGCGCAGCAGGCTCTTTTCGCTGCCTTCAGCCCCCTTGCCGGCGCCGCTGTTGAGCTCGGCCTCCTTGGCGGCCAGCTGCTTGTGCAGGGTGGCCAGGGTGCCGTATTCCAGTTCGGCGGCCTTGTTGAGGTCGTAGTTGCGCTTGGCCTGCTCCACCTGCAGCTGCACCTGCTCGATCTCTTCCTTGATCGCGCTGA
>JBILDP010000157.1:0-5379 GCA_044352535.1 Prochlorococcaceae cyanobacterium | reverse complement strand
GTGGCCCATCGCTCCGACGGCAGCGGTACCACCTACGCGTTCACCAACTCGCTCGCCTGCTTCTCCGAGGAGTGGAAGAGCAAGGTGGGCAAGGGCAAGGCCGTGAAGTGGCCTGTTGGCGTGGGCGGCAAGGGCAATGAGGGTGTGGCTGGCGTGATCGGCAACACGCCCGGTTCGATCGGCTACGTGAACCAGGCCTATGTGCAGGGTGCGATCAAACCGGTGGCGCTTCAGAACAAGGCGGGCAACTTCGTGCTCGCCAACGAGAAGAGTGGCGCCGCGGCCCTCAACAACGTGGTGCTCGATGAGCGGCTGGGTGGCGAAGACTGCAACCCCGAGGGTGCCGAGAGCTTCCCGATCGTGGCCTTCACCTGGATCCTGGCTTATCAGAACGGCTATGGCGCTGAAAAGGCCGAGGCCGTGCGCAGCTTCCTGACGTGGGCGCTGCAGGAAGGCCCCCAGGCCACTGCCTCCGAGCTCGGCTACGTGCCGGTGAAGGGCGATGTGCTGCAGCGGGCTCTGGCCGAGATCGACAAGATCAAGGAATGATCCTTCAGCGGGGCGTGCTGCTCCTGGCCAGGCTGTAGCCCAGCTGCACCAGGACCAGCCCGCCCAGCAGGCTCCCGGCCAGCACGGCCAGCACCCTGAGTGGCTCGCCGGCATCGAGGCCCCGCACCAGCTCCAGCATCCAGCTGGAGAAGGTGGTGAGTGAGCCGCAGAAGCCGATTCCGCCCCAGAGATACAGGCGGGCGCGGCGCGGTGGCTGGGCCAGCAGCATGCCGATCAGCAGGCAGCCGATCAGGTTGGCCAGCAGGTCGGCCCCGGTGATGGCCCGCAGGCTGCTGCCGCTCGCCTTGGCCACCAGCTCCAGTTGCCAGCGCAGCAGGGCCCCGGGGATGGCCCCGCCAGCCACCAGGGCCAGATCCCGCAATTCATGCCGCAGGTGCTGGTTCATGACTCCATCCCCAGGAGCAGGCCCAGCTTGAGGGCCATCAGTCCTGCCAGCACTGAGCCGCCTGCCAGCAGGGCCGCTTCGCCCCAGTGGCGCTGGCGCAGCTCGGCGTGCACCTCGCCGATGAAGCTGGAGAAGGTGCTGAAGCTGCCGAAGAAGCCGGTGCCGATCAGCAGCAACAGCCGCTCTCCGGTGCCGTTGCAGCTCCGCTCTAGCCCAACCACCAGCCCGAGGGCGAAGGCGGCGATCACATTCACCCCGAAGGTGCCCCAGTGCTTGCGAGGCAGCATCGGTTCGAGGTGGTTCACCACCCGGAAGCGCAGCCAGGCGCCGGGTACGGCGCCGATCGCCACCAGGAGTGCTGCTGTCGGCTGGCCCATGGCGGCCATGGTGCTGCACTGCGGTGCCAATCCCGGCAATGGTGCCGAACTGTTTCAGCCGATCGGTTCACCACCAACCCTTAACCAACAAATCCAATTGATTGGTCAGGCTGAGAGGGCACTCCTCTGTGGCCATGGGCGCCAAGCTTTCGGGTTCTGTTGCGCGACACCTGCTGGTGTGGCCGGCTCTCGCAGCCCTGCTCTCCGCCTGCACCTCGGCGGCACAGAAGGCCGCCTCCCCCATCCAGATCAGCGGTTCAAGCACCGTGTTCCCGATCATCGAGCGGGCGGTGGCGGCTTACCGCAGCACTGAGCAGGGCAAGGGAGTGGAGGTGCGGCTGAGCGAGGTGGGCACCAGCGCCGGTCTGCGCCAGTTCTGCGCCGGCGAGATTCCGATTGCCAACGCCTCGAGGCCGATCAGCAGCAAGGAGCTCAAGGCCTGTGCCGACAACGACATCACCTTCATCGAACTGCCGCTGGCCTTCGATGCCCTCACGGTGGTGGTGAACAAGGCCAACACCTGGGCCACCGACATCAGCACCGACCAGTTGGCACGCACCTGGAACAGGCAGGCCCAGGGCTCGATCACCTCCTGGAATCAGATCAACGGCAGCTGGCCCGCGCGCCCCCTCAAGCTCTGTGCTCCCGGTCGTGATTCCGGCACCTTCGACTACTTCAACGAGGCGATCAATGGCGACAAGGCCAACGCCCGCACCGATGTGCAGAGCAGTGAAGACGACAACGTGCTGGTGAGCTGCGTGGTGGGTGATGCCAACGCCATGGGCTATTTCGGCTTCGGCTACTACCAGAGCAATGCCGAGCGACTCAAGGCCCTGGCCGTGGCCGGTGCCAATGGGTTGGCGGTGCTGCCGTCGGTGAAAACGGCCCAGCAGGGCACCTACAAGCCCCTGTCAAGGCCGCTGTTTGTGTATGTGAACGACAAGCAGATGCGGGCCAACGACGAGATCCGCAGCTTCGTGGGTTATGCGGTGGGCAACGGCCTGCGGTTCGCCGAGGAAGCGGGCTACATCCCCCTTCCCGCCGACACCTACCGGATTGTGGAATCCAAGCTCTACCGCCACCTGATCGGCACCTCCTTCGGGGGTGACCTGCCGGTGGGCCTGGGCATCGGCGAAGCGCTGCGGCGCAGCTTCGACGACACCCGCAAGCCCGAATTCCGCTAAGCGCTCAGTTGGCGCGGCGGGGTGGGTAGCCGGGTGCTCACCGCAAAGGCCAGAGCCACCAGCACCGCCGAGGTCCACAGGCATGCCTGCAACCCCCCCACCAGAAACAGGGCGCCGGAGAGCACGGTGCCCAGCAGGCGGCCGGCGGCATTGGCCATGTAATAGAAGCCCACGTTGAGGCTCACCGATTCGGCATCGGTGTAGGCCAGCACCATGTAGCTGTGGATCGAGGAATTCATGGCAAACACCACTCCGAAGGCCGCCAGCCCCACCACCACGGCCACACCGGGTTGGGCCACCTCGCGCCAGAGGGCGATGGCAATCAGGGCCGGGATGGCGGTGAGCAGCGCACTCCAGAACTCCACCGCCGCCACGCCGGGCGGGGCGCTCTGGCCCCAGCAGCGTCGCAGGGCCGGCGCGGCCCCCTGCACGAACCCGTAGCCGATCACCCACAGGCCCATGAAGCCTCCCACCTCCCAGAAACGCCAGCCCAGGGCCGCCTGCAGAAACACCGGCAAGGCCACCACAAACCACACGTCGCGGGCGCCGAACAGAAAGAAGCGCGCCAGTGAGAGCACGTTGATGCCGCGCGATTTGGAGAACAATGCGGTGAATTTCGGCTTGTCTTTCATCCGGCCGATGTCACCCGGGAGCACCAGGGTGAGCAGGAAGGCGGTAAACAGCCCGGCGGCCATCGCCCCCACGGCGGCGTTGAAGCCGATCGTGGTGAGCAGCAGGCCGCCGAGGAAGAAGCCCACCCCCTTGAGCGCGTTTTTGGAGCCGGTGAGGATCGCCACCCACTTGAACAGCTGGCTTTCGCCCTGGCTGTGATCCTCAGGGGTTTCCGGCACCACGGTCTTGATGGCGCTCTTGGCGCTCATCTTGTTGAGGTCCTTGGCGATGCCGCTGATCGCCTGGGCCACCATCACGTAGGCCACGCTCCACCACTTGGGCCAGGTGTCGGCCACGGGGATCAGCATCAGCAGGGCCGCCACCTGCATCAGGGTGCCGCTCCACAGGGTGAGCCGTAGGCCGAAACGGGCCCCGAGCCAGCCGCCGTAGAGATTGGTGATGATCCCGAAGAACTCGTAAAAGAGGAACAGGAAGGCGATTTCGAGCGTGCTGTAGCCCAGCGCGTGGAAGTGGAACACCACGAGCATGCGCAGGGCGCCGTCGGTGAGGGTGAAGGCCCAGTAGTTGGCCGTCACGATCGCGTATTGCTGCAGGGCGCTGAGGGGCTGCAGCCGGCTCAGTGCGCCCATCACTTGTCCTCCAGGCTGGCCACGTGGCAGGCCAGATCGGCCATGCGACAGCTGTAGCCCCACTCGTTGTCGTACCAGGCGTAGACCTTGAGCTGGGTGCCGCCGACCACCATCGTGGACAGGGCATCGATGATCGAGCTGCGGCTGTCGTTGACGTAGTCGACCGACACCAGCGGCCGGGTTTCGTAGCCCAGGATTCCCTTGAGCGCGCCTTTCGCTGCAGCTTCAAAGGCGGCGTTCACCTCGGCCACCGTGACGCTGCGCTCCAACTCGAACACCGCATCGGTGAGCGAAGCATTGAGCAAGGGAACGCGCACGGCGTGGCCGTTGAGCTTGCCGAGCAGCTCGGGAAAGATCAGGCCGATCGCCTTGGCCGAGCCGGTGGTGGTGGGGATCAGGCTCTGCATGCAGCTCCTGGCCCGGCGCAGGTCGCTCTTGAAGCTGTCGATCACCACCTGGGTGTTGGTCACATCGTGCAGGGTGGTGATCGAGCCGTGGCGGATGCCGAACTGCTCGTGCACCACCTTCACCACCGGTGCCAGGCAGTTGGTGGTGCAGGAGGCGGCCGTGATCACCCGGTGGCGGGCCGGGTCGTAGAGGCCGTGGTTGATGCCGTACACGATGTTGAGCACCTCCTCGCCGGCCACGGCACCCTTCACCGGGCAGGCCACGATCACCCGCTCTACGCCCAGCGCGGCGATGTAGGGCTCCAGGGCCTCGGGCGTTTTGATCTTGCCGCTGCACTCGAGCACCAGGTCCACCCCCAGCTCACGCCAGGGCACCTCGGCCGGGTTGCCGGCCTGGGTGTAGCCGATCGCCTGCGACTCCACCTGGATCCCGGTGGCGCTGGCGGACACGGCCCGGCTCCAGCGGCCGTGCACCGAATCAAACTCGAGCAGGTGGGCGGCAGTGGCCGCATCGCCGGCCTTGTCGCTGATGTGCACCAGCTCGATGCCGGGGCGGCCCCACAGGGCCCGGAACACCAGCCGACCGATGCGGCCGAAGCCGTTGATGCCCACTCTCATGACCAGGTTGCAGCGTGGGCCCATTCTCCGATCAAGCGGAGTTGATGGATTTTATGGCGGGGTTAAGGGGCCTGCCATGCGCTAAGCCATGCACCAATTAAACTTGATGGGTTGTGTCGGTCTGCGTCCGTGCCCCTCGCCCCCTCGCCGGCGCCATTGCCCCTTCCGGCCGATCAGGCCCGCCAGCTGCTCAAGGCCCTCGCCGATCCGATCCGCCTGCAGGTGATTGAGGCCCTGGGTGGCGGCGAGCGCTGCGTGTGTGAACTCACCGAGCAGCTGGACCTGGCCCAGTCGAAGCTGTCGTTTCACCTGAAGGTGCTCAAGGAGGCGGGGTTGCTGGCCGATCGCCAGAGCGGTCGCTGGGTGTATTACCAGCTGCAGCCCGAGGCCCTCGAGCGGCTGCGGGGCTGGCTGGCGGAGCTGGCCGCCAGCTGCACTGCTCCGGCCACCCCCTGCTGCTGAGCCGCGATGGGCATCTTTGAGCGTTTTCTGAGCCTGTGGGTGGCTCTGGCGATCGTGGCTGGTGTGGCGCTGGGCGCCCTGTTCCCGGGGGCGGCGGAGCTGATCGCTGGCCTG
>JBILDP010000022.1:0-17643 GCA_044352535.1 Prochlorococcaceae cyanobacterium | reverse complement strand
GGCGAAGGCCGTTGAGATCGGCCAGCAGACGGCCCTGCGCATCGGCCACGCTGATGCTCCAGAGCGAAGCCTCACCAGCGACAACAGCGCTGATCTGCTGCTGCAGGCGTGGGCAGCTCACCTGCTCTCCCAGTCGAGGCAGACCGACCGGTGGTGGCGCCTGTGGCATCACCGCCACCGGGACCGTCCAGGCCTGCTTGGGCGGAAGGGCAGGGCTGCTGGCCAGGTCGTCTGTGCTGGCGGCAGGCGAGGGATTCTCGGCCGCAGCAGGTGGGGTGCCGGCGGACAGGGCCCCCAGAAGCATCCCCGCAAGAACCAAGCGGGGCGCGGATCGTCGCGGGGATCTGACCTGCATGGCTCAGCCCTCCTGCAGGCGCAGACCGGTCACAGTGCCGGTGAGTCGGTATTGCTCGCCTTCGATCTCAACCGGAGTTCCGATCTTGAGGTTCTGGTTGCCGAACACCACCCCACCACCGGCACGGCGGGCCTGGCCACTCAGCACGAAACGGGCATCGAGACTGCCGAGAGACTGCTGGTTGGGATCCGGGGCCGTGACAACACGACCATCGGGTTGCACTGCCGCCAGCACGCGTCTGAGCGGAATCACCCGTTCGATTGCCACCGAACCGTGCGGCTGGTTGCGGATCACGATCGCCACCTTGCCTTCCTGCTCCGCCGCCGCAATCAGGCCAGCGGGGTTGGCCACCGCGGCCCCGCGCACATCAACCTCCACCTGCACCGGCACCATCGCGCCGGTGGCCTGGGCCACGGAGGTCGACAGCTTGGGGCTCCAGATCACACCTGCGGCGGCAAGGGCCACCGCCAGGCCTGCACCCAGATCCACCACACTCCAGCGGCGCTTGGGTTTTTGGGGGCTCGGAGGCTGGCTCATCCGTGGGGCTGCAGTCGGCAAAGCTTAGGGAGCGCTGCCGGAAGACACCAGGGGCGACTCAGCTGCGCAGACCCTCGATGAAGGCATCCATGGCCCGCAGGTTCCCGGCCAGTCCACCACTGGTAGCCAATGCCTCTGCCTGCTGTTCACCATCGGGCTTCTGATCGAAGCTTGCCGCGAGGCGGAAGCCGTCGGCGTCCTGGCGGTAGAGCTCCCAGGGTCCTGGGAATGCCCGACGCAGGGCCGCGCCATCCAGGGGCTGGAGGTAATAGGCGGCCTGCCACTGGGCCAGAAAACCGCGACGGCGTTCCCTCGCCACGCTGCCGATGCCAACGGCGGCATCCTCGAGGCTGCCGTTGATCACCACCACCGCGCCGCGATGCCCGGCGCAGAGCTTTTCGAAATCCTCGTAGTCGGCCTGGTTGGGCGCCACGGCCAGCAACACCGAGCTCGCTTCATTGGCCTGGTCAGTGTCCTGGTCGGCTTGTTGGCGCCGCTGGTGGCCGCGGAAGTCCGCCACCCAAGCAGCCTGCTCAGGCGCATCACGGCGAGCCAGAGCTGCGGCGCCGGCATCGGGGAACAGAAGGGAGAGCTGGGCATGGCTGGCCCTGAGTGCCTCACTCAGCCGCAGTACCGGCGGCAGCAGACGCAGCCCCTCAAAACGCCAGTCGAGGCTCCAGCGGCCGCGGGGATTGTCGGCGAGGGCCTGCAGCACGGCCTCGAGCGCCTGGTGTTCAGCGGCGCGCAGGTCCGGCGGGAGCATGGGTCGAAGGCAGATGGGGCGACCCTACCGAGGCTGTTCCCCTAGACCTCTGCGCTCTGCTGTGCCATGGCCCTCTGCAGCGCGTCAGGAACACACCCCAGCAGGTGGTCCTGATGGCCGTGCAGATGCCATGGGCCGAGGCTGATGCGCAAACCGGCCTGGCTCTCCTCCGGCTCGTACCCCATGGCCCGCAGCACAGGACTGCCGGCCACTCCCTGACTGCTGCAGGCTGAGCCACTGCTGGTGGCGATGCCCTCGCGGGCCAGGGCCCGCACCAGAGCCCGTGCGGAAAGGGGCGTGCCAGCAGGTGAGCGCAGCAGCAGGCTGATGTGGTGAGGCAGACGACCTGGACCCGGCATCGGTCCCGTGAGCTCCACCCCGGGGAGTTCCAGCAGCGCTTGCAGCAAGTCATTGCGAAGCGACTCGAGTGGATCGCAGCCGCCCGCCAGCCGCAGGCGCTGATCGGCCAGGTCGAATGCCGCCGTCATTCCAGCCGCCAAAGCCACCGGTTCGGTGCCGGCGCGTCGACCCCGTTCCTGGCCCCCGCCCCCTAGCAGCGGCTCAAGCACCACTCCCCGGCGCACGACCAGCACACCGACGCCCCGCGGACCCTGCAATTTGTGGGCGGTGCAGCTGAGCAGGTCCACCGGCAACTGCCGGAAACTCACAGGCCGGTGTCCCATCAGCTGCACCGCATCAACGTGCAGCACCACACCAGCCTCCCGGCAGAGGGCACCGGCCGCCTCGATGGGCTGGATGCTGCCCACCTCGCTCTGCCCCCAGATCAGTGAGACCAGCCGGGTCGGTGGCACCAACAAGGCCGAGAGGGCCTGCAGATCCAGGCAGCCCTGCCGGTCAACCGGGGCCACTACCAGCTGCCAGCCCTGGCGCTCCAGCTCGCGAGCTGCCGCCAGCGTGGCGGGGTGTTCCACGGCGCTGATCACCAGGCGTGGGGGCTGCGCACCGGCAATGTCGAGCCGCCGGGCTGCCCCCAGCAGCGCCAGATGAATCGACTCGGTGCCTCCGGAAGTGAACACCACCTCCTCGGCCTCGCAGCCCAACAGGGAGGCGATCTGGGAGCGGCTGCGCTCCTGCTGCTCGGCGGCCACCAGCCCTGGACCATGCAGGCTGGACGGGTTGGCCCAGGCATGGCGTGCCACGCGATCGATGGCCTGCAGCACGGTCTCCGCTGGCGGGGTGGTGGCGCAGGTATCGAGGTAGAGGGGTGGCTCGAGTGGCTGGAGCACGCCGGGCTGGGATGGGAGCCGCAGGGAATTCAGAAGGTCGCTCAGAGCAGGGATGGGCCGGTGCGCTCCGCCCGCGCCCGGGTGCGTGATTCGAGTGAATTGGCCGCCAGGGCCACCAGATCATCGAGGGAGCTGGATTGCAGCAGTGCCTCCACCCGGGCCCGCGCCTCGGCAGAAGCACAGGCGTCAGGTCGTGCACAGCCATTCACGCAGGCCGTCGAGCAATCGATGCCGTCGGCGTTGCTGTTGCCTGCCAACGGCAACGGCGCCACTGCCGTCGCAACGCCATCCTCGACAGCATTGGCAGGGCCAGGCCCCACAGGGTCTTCACCCCACAGCTCCGGTGTGATCACGGCATCAAAGACCGGCTCGGCAGGACCGGTCATGAACACGTGATCGCTCGCTTGGTCCCAGTGGATCCACAGGGGCCCGCCGGGTAGATCAAGCCGCGCCTGCCGTTCGCACAGTCCGAGCTGGTGGCACACCACCAGGGTGGCGCAGGCCCCGGTGCCACACGCCAGCGTGGGCCCCGCTCCTCGCTCCCACACGCGCATCACCAGGTGATCAGGGCCCAGCACCTGCACGAAGTGCACATTGGTTTTGGCGGGAAAAGCGGGATGCACTTCCAGG
Organism: Prochlorococcaceae cyanobacterium; assembly: GCA_044352535.1. Lineage (GTDB taxonomy): Bacteria > Cyanobacteriota > Cyanobacteriia > PCC-6307 > Cyanobiaceae > NIES-981. The sequence goes on along the minus strand of JBILDP010000022.1, from coordinate 14,111 downwards.
GCTGCCCCCCAGCGCTCCAGATCCACCCCATTGAGATCCGCCACCGGGATCACCACATGGGGATTGCCCATGCCCGCCGCACCCACGACAAACAGCTCACCTGAAGCCTCAAGCTCACCCTGGGGGATGCCGGCCGACCCAATGGCCAGGGTGGTGGGGACCGCTTCGGGCGACAGGAAGGGAGCCCCCATGTCCACGCGGATGGTGCCATCGGGCTGCAGTTCGGGCACGATGCGCCCGGCAAGGGTTTCAACCTGCCAAGTGCGGCCCGGCTGATCGCCATCGCTGTCGGCCAGGAAGCGGGCCAGGCAGCGGATGCCGTTGCCGCACATCTCCGGCTCGCTGCCATCGGCGTTGAAGATGCGCATGCGCAGCTCGCCCCCCTGCTGAGGCGGCAAGGCGAGGATCACCCCATCGGCGCCCACACCGAAGCGACGGTCACAGATTCGCCGCACCCTCTCCGGGGTGAGATCGAAACAGAACTCGCCGCCGGGTCCCTGGCGGCCATCCAGCAGGAGGAAGTCGTTTCCCAGACCTTGGTACTTGCTGAACTGGAGCACGATGGTGTGAGGCGCAGCCGTTGATAAATCCTATGCAGAGCTTTTCGGAGCCACGAAGAAGCCTGGACACGGCTCAGCCGAGCATTCGCCATATTCAAGAGCTGATTCGCCACAGCACGCCAGTCGTGATTCAGGTGCTCAACTGCCAGGAGGACTTCGAGGGTGTGATCAGCTGGCAGGACAGCTTCTACATCGCCCTCAGCGAGGCGGACGACCGGCCCCTCACCCTGATCAACCGCGACACGATCACGGTGATCCGGGCCCTGGTGTGAACCCTGCGTGCGCAAGCCGCGCCTGTGGCACGATCACAGCCCACCTGAGCACAGCCCCACCGTTGGCTGCAGCGCTTTGAGCGACGCCTCCCGCTACCAACCCCAGGCCATCGAGGAGCGCTGGCAGCAGCACTGGCAGGCCCAAGCAGCCGATGCCACGCCGGAGCCCAGCAATGGCGGGGCCACGCCGTTTTATGCCCTGTCGATGTTTCCCTATCCGTCGGGGAACCTGCACATGGGCCACGTGCGCAACTACGTGATCACCGACGTGATCGCCCGGGTGCAGCGCATGCGTGGCTGCAATGTGCTGCACCCCATGGGCTGGGATGCCTTCGGCCTGCCCGCCGAGAACGCGGCAATCGAGCGGGGTGTGGATCCGGGTGCCTGGACCGACCAGAACATCGCCGCGATGCGGACCCAGCTGCAGCGCCTGGGCCTGTCGATCGACTGGAGTCGCGAGGTGGCCACCTGCCACGCCGATTACTACCGCTGGACCCAATGGCTGTTTCTGCAGTTCCTCGAGGCCGGCCTGGCGTACCAGAAGGATGCCACCGTGAACTGGGACCCGATCGACCAGACGGTGCTGGCCAATGAACAGGTGGACAGCGAGGGCCGTTCCTGGCGCTCCGGTGCCCTCGTGGAGAAGCGCAAGCTGCGCCAGTGGTTCCTGAAGATCACCGCCTATGCCGACCAGCTGCTCGACGACCTGCCCAAGCTCGAGGGCTGGCCTGAGCGGGTGCGCACCATGCAGGCCAACTGGATCGGGCGGAGCGCCGGGGCGGAGCTCACCTTCCCGGTGGTGGATGGCGAGGGCGTTGACAGCGGCGAGCGGATCACCGTGTTCACCACCCGGCCAGACACGATCTTCGGCGCCAGCTACGTGGTGCTGGCACCCGAGCACCCGCTCGTGGCCTCCCTCACCACCGCCGAGCAGGCCATCCACGTGGAGGCCTTCTGCGATCTGGTGAGCCGCCAGAGCGAGCAGGAACGCACGGCCGACGACAAACCCAAGCGCGGCGTTCCGATCGGCGCCCAGGTGCGCAATCCCGCCAACGGCGAGCTGATCCCCCTCTGGATCGCCGACTACGTGCTCGCCGACTACGGCACCGGCGCCGTGATGGGCGTGCCTGCCCACGATCAGCGCGATTTTCTGTTTGCCCGCCAATACGAGCTGCCGGTGCGCCAGGTCATCATCCCGGAGGGCAGCGATGAGCACGCCTATGAGGGCGGCGCCTGGACCGAGCCCGGCGTGCTGATCCACTCAGGTCGATTCGATGGCCTGCCCAGCAGCGAAGCCAAGGCGACGATCACCGCAGCTGCGGAGCAGGAGGGTTGGGGCAAAGCGCGAATCACCTTCCGCCTGCGCGACTGGTTGATCTCCCGCCAGCGCTACTGGGGCTGCCCAATCCCGGTGATCCACTGCGACACCTGCGGGGTGGTGCCGGTGCCAGCCGAGCAGCTGCCCGTGGAGCTGCCGCGCGACGTGGCCTTCTCTGGCAAGGGCGGCTCTCCCCTGGCCCAGCTGGAGAGCTGGTGGCAGGTGGACTGCCCCTGCTGCGGCAAGCCAGCCCGCCGGGAAACCGACACCATGGACACCTTCATGTGCTCCAGCTGGTATTTCCTGCGCTACAGCGATCCCCACAACACGCAGCTGCCGTTCAGCCGCGAGGCGGTCGATTCCTGGCTGCCAGTGGATCAGTACGTAGGCGGAATCGAACACGCGATCCTGCACCTGCTGTATTCGCGCTTCTTCACCAAGGTGCTGCGCGACCGCGGCCTGCTGGGCTTCGATGAGCCCTTTGCGCGCCTGCTCACCCAGGGCATGGTGCAGGGGATCACCTACAAGAACCCACACACAGGCAAATACATCACGCCGGCGGATGTGGCCGACCCCAGTGATCCCCGCGATCCCATCAGTGGCGAGGTGCTGGAGGTGTTCTACGAGAAGATGTCGAAGTCGAAATACAACGGCGTGGATCCCGCCGTGGTGATCGACAGGTATGGCGCTGACACAGCGCGGATGTTCATCCTGTTCAAGGCGCCGCCCGAAAAGGATCTGGAGTGGGACGACGCTGATGTGGAAGGTCAGTTTCGCTTCCTGCAGCGCCTTTGGCGCCTGGTGGATGGGGCAGTGGCGCGGGGTCTGAGCCTCACCACGGTCGACGCCGCCGCCAGCACAACTGCCGCTGCCATCCAGGGCAGCCCAGCCGAGAAGGAGCTCCGCCGCGCCGTGCACACCGCCATCGCCGCGGTGAGCGAAGACCTAGAAGGTGAGCTGCAGTTCAACACGGCTGTGTCAGAGCTGATGAAGCTCAGCAATGCCATGGGTGAGCACCTGGGCCATGCCAGCGAGCCGGTAGCGGTGGAAGCCCTGCGCACTTTGCTGCTGCTGCTGGCGCCGTTCGCGCCGCACCTTGCTGAAGAGCTGTGGACCCGGCTGGGCGGATCGGCCAGCGGCAGTGTGCATCGCCAGTGCTGGCCGGTTGCCGACCCGGATGCCTTGGTGCGCGACACCGTGCCGCTGGTGATCCAGGTGAAGGGCAAGGTGCGCGGCAATCTCGACGTACCGTCCGACGCCGATAGGGCCACGCTGGAGAGGCTCGCCCTGGAGAGCGACATCGCCGCCAAGTGGTTGGAGGGCAAGGCTCCCAGCCGGGTGATCGTGGTGCCGGGCAAGTTGGTCAACCTGGTTCCTTGAGCAAAGGCCTGCCGGCAACGGCAGGCCGGATCAGGCAACCCAGTTCGACCACTACAGCAACAGTCGCGTCACCATCAGCAGCTGAATCATCAGCGGTGCAGAGCATTCATCGTGCTGACGATCGCGGTGCAATCGCTTTGCAGAGCAGGATCTGATTGATAGGGCGCTCTGTTGATCTCACCTGCTCGATCACGGCTTGTCACACACGAGGCAGGCCAGCTTCCAACTGACTAGTTTTCATCAAGCTCAAGCGGACAAGCGCGAGGATGGGACAGGGGAGCAGCAGCACCACATCCCTGTCGCCCGCTGTCCAGGCCCGTATCGCCGACTTCTGCCTGCTGGCTGATCTGGCCGGTGTCGAGCTGATGGTGATGGATGCGGCCAGCGGCTGCTATCTCGCCTGCAACGACGCCGCCTCCACCCGCCGGGGGTACGGCCGCAGCGAAATGGCGGGCCTGTCTGCGGCGGCCATTCAGGTCGACCCCGACCACGATCAATCCTTGGTTGCCGCACGTATCCATGAGCTGGTGACGGCCGGTGGCGGCAGCTTTGAGACCCGCCACCGCTGCAAGGATGGTTCAATCCTGCATGTTTCCATCAGCTCCCGGGTGGTGGAGCTGGAGGGCCGCACGGTCCTAATCAATCTGGTGGTCGACCGCACCCGGGTTCACCTGCGGGAGCGCCAACTGCAGCAACAGCTGGATCTGCTCTGCGCCGGTGAGATGTTCAACGGGGTCGGGAGTTGGGATCTTCGCTTCGCTGATGGACGGATGCGCTGGTCGCCACAGATGGAGCGTCTCTGTCGCTTCAGCCACCACGGAGAGGACACCACTCTCTGGAACTACGGCACGCTGGTGCACCCCGATGACCGCACTGGCTGGCACCATGACCTCCAGCGGGCCATCACGCGGGGAGAGCCGTTCTTCAGCCAACACCGGCTGACCTTCGATGACGGCACCGAACTGATGGTTGAGGCGAATGCCACCATCAGCTACGACCATGAGGGTCATCCGCTGCGGGCCGTGGGCTCGTTGCGGGATGTGAGCCAGCAGCAGGAGCGCCTGCGCCAGCAGATCGACTCGCGCTGCTGCGATCCCCTCACCGGCTTGCCCAACAAGATCGGGATGGTGCAGGAGCTGACGCGCTGGCTCAAGGGGCGCAGCTACAACAACTCCCTGGCAATCCTGAGTCTGGATGTGGATGGATTTCAGGAGATCAACGACAATTTTGGACCTGAAATCGGCGATCTCCTGCTGCGCGCCATCGGTGAACGCCTGCGCAACCTGATCGGGCCCGATGCACTCATCGCCCGACTGAGCAGCGATCAGTTCCTCGTGGTGCTGGATCAGGGCATTCACTCGATCGGTGATGCCATCGGGGCCAGTCGCCAGCTGCAGCAACGCTGGAGCCAGAGCAACCACCTGCTGCCAGAGCTGCAAATTTTTCCCACCTTCTCCTTGGGCATCGCCACCTATCCCGAGCATGGGCAAGAGGCGGAGGCGCTGATCCAGTGTGCCAATACAGCGCTGATGAAGGCCAAGAGCCAGGGCCGCGTACAGGTCTGCGTGTATTCGAGCACCCTGAGCCGTCAGATCCAGGAGCGCATGCACCTGGGCAGTGAGCTAGCCCAGGCGATCACCCGCGAGCAGTTCCGCTTGATGGTGCAACCGCAGCTGCATCAGGGCAGCACGCTGGTGGGCGGTGAAATGTTGCTGCGCTGGACCAACCATCGTGGTGTGGCCGTGCCTCCCAGTTACTTCATCCCGCTGGCCGAGGAAAGTGGACTGATTGTGCCACTGGGCGATTGGGTGCTCGATGAAACCCTCAAGCACCTGGATCGCTGGCGACAGGCTGGGCTACACACCCCCAGATTGGGACTGAATGTATCACCTAGGCAGCTGGAGACCCCGGGCCGTCAGTTCATTAGTAGTTTGCTCGATGGCCTCAACACTTACAACATCAGACCCGACCAACTGGAACTGGAAATCACCGAAACCGCTCTCCTGCGAGACCCCATCCTGGCCCGCGAACAGTTACGAGTGTTGGCAGATCAAGGTTTTCGGATTGCCATTGATGATTTCGGCACCGGTTATTCGTCGCTGGAGCTTTTGCGTAGCTTGCCAGTGCACCGACTCAAGATTGATCGTACTTTCGTGCAGGGTGTCGCCACCTCGCCAGAGGATCGAACGATCGTGACCACGATCATCACCCTCGCCCATGGCCTGGGGATGGACTGCATTGCCGAAGGCGTGGAAACCGAGGAACAACGGCTGATTTTGTCTGAGTTGGGCTGTGACTACTATCAGGGTTATCTCTATGGGCGTCCGCTTGAGATTGATGATTTTGCGTGCCTGTTGAGAGAACAGACTCATGCCGATGTCGCAGCACTGACCGATGTCGCAGCACTGACCGATGTCGCAGCACTGACCGATGTCGCAGCACTGACCGATGTCGCAGCACCGACGCCACTCAGGCCACCGATCTCCGTGCCGCTGCGACCCGAGGTGCTCTGCGAGGGAGGTGCCGTACCCAGCACCTTTACCCAATTGGAGTTGCTGCGAGCCGCATTCGATCTCACCGATGTCTACTTTCTGGTTCTTCAGGTGATGCGCCAACACGACGGCACCATTGAAGACTTCCTGATCCTGGAAGCTAACCAGGCGGGGTGCGCCTACATGCAGCAGGAACGTGAAGCTGTGGTGGGTCAAACCATACTGGCGATCTTCCCCCAAATGGAGAGCAACGGCCTGCTCGATCTCTACGTGGATGCAGCAAACAAGAACAGTCCGCGCAGGATCAACGACTTCGTCTACCAGGATCACGATTTATTGAAAGACAACCGCTGCTACGACATCCAGGTGCTGCCCACCAACGGCTTTCTCGTGGTGACCTGGCGTGATGTCACAGAGCGCTCCAAAACCGCCCGCAGCCTGGCGGAAGCCGCCGCGCTCTACCGCCTGCTCACTGAAAACATCGTGGATGTGGTGGCGCTGCTCAATGAGCAGGAGCAGGTGGTCTGGGTGTCACCCTCGCTCCAACCGATGACGGGCTGGCGTGAGGACCAATGGCAGGGCAAAAGCTTTTCCGACCTGTTTGCTGTAGCGGAAGGGCAGCCTGATCCGATCACGCTGGCGCGGTGGTTGAACCAGGCCGGGACGGTTCGTCAGGGGCGGCTGCGACTTGCCGACCCCAGGGGCGGCTGGAGCTGGGTTCAGTTGGGCGTGCGTCGGGCGAGTCGCGAGGGGATGCGCAGCCTCGATGGCTTCGACGACAACCCGATGCTTCAGGCGGGCCTCAACCTCAACGAGGGGTATGTGATGACCCTGCAGCCCGTGGACCGGCAGGTGATGGATGAGCGGAGCCTGCTGAGGAGAGCCAACAGCGATCCGCTCACCGGCCTGGAGAGCAGGGCTGCGATCCTGGCCCGGCTGGAACTGCGGCTGATGGACGATCAGGCCCTCACCGCCCAGCCGGTGGCACTGCTGTTCTGCGACCTGGATCACTTCAAGAGCATCAACGACACCTACGGCCATGCCTGTGGTGATGCCGTGCTCAACACCGCGTCCGAGCGCATCAGGAGCCTGGTGCATCAGCGCGACCATGCCGGCCGCATCGGTGGCGACGAATTTCTAGTGCTTCTAGAGGGTGTTCACAAGCTCGAGGATGCAATCGCTGTGGCCGAGAAGCTGCAGCAACTGATCTCCCAGCCCATACCCTGGGCCGACCGATCCATCACTCCCACGTTTTCAATAGGGGTGGCCCTCCATGGTGCCGGTGAGGATGCCGACCTGTTTCTGAGGCGCGCCGATCGCAATATGGTCGCGGCAAAAGACGCAGGGCGACACTGCGTGAGGGCGCTCTGAGACCCCATGCCGGAGCTGGCGGCATAGGGCCAGGCAAACTGCAGACGACCACCAACCTCTTTCGGCCCTGATCGCCCGATTCACCCGATGGGCCCGCAACTCCCCCCACTCAGCCTGAGCCAGCTGGAGACCCTGCTATCGGCCCTCGACCCTCAGCTTGAGGGATTCGGCGGTTCAGACTGCTGGGTGATGGATGCCCGCACCTATCTCGACCGTCTGAGCGGTGAAGGGGAGCGCGATCTAGCCCTGGGGGTGTGGCTGGATGCCTGGGAGCAGGTGGGAGGCAATCGCGAATCGCTGCGACTGGCCCTCAGCGCGCTGCTGCACCAGGCTATGGACTGAAAACCGCCAGTCCGGGCCCATGGTGTCAGCCGTGCCTGAAGACCAGCTCGGCGGGTCTGCCCCAATCACCGCTGGCGCTGTACCCGCGGGGATTGGCACAGAGATGGCGCAGGATCCAGAAGAGAGGCTCCGGGCTGGGCAGCTCGAGTTGCTCCTGTAGCTCGGTGAGATTGCGGGGCTGGCCATCCGCGAGCAGCTCTTCCAGCCGGTTCTGCAGCTCCAGGATCGAGGCGGCTGCCTTCTTGCCCGCTTCCACGCCTGGTTGGTCGTAGGCGTTGATGTCGACCAGTTCGGCATAGAGCCCCACCGCTCGCTCAAACAGGGCCACCAACGCCCCCAGACTGCGCTCGTTGAAGCATTTCATGCTGATGGTGAGGCTCTGGCGGCCACCCTCCAGGAGGGCGGCCCGGGTGCCCTGCAGGAATCCCTCCAGCACATCGCCGGGGCACTCCCCGGCCAGCGCGATCTGGTCGGCAGGATCGTCGAGAGCCTCGATGAAGGTGACAAAGAAGTTGTCGACGCCATCACGCAACTGCTGCACGTAGGCGTGCTGGTCGGTGGAGCCCTTGTTGCCGTAGACAGCGATTCCCTGATGGACAAGCTGGCCCTGGCGGTTGTGCCGCTTACCCAGGCTCTCCATCACCAGTTGCTGGAGGTAGCGGCTGAACACCTCCAGACGGTCGCGATAGGGCAGCACCACCATGTCCCGTGCACCCTGGCCGTTCCCGGCCGTGTACCAGGCCGTGGCCAGCAAGGCTGCGGGATTGCCTTCCAGCTCCCGGGTACGGGTGGCCTGGTCCATGGCGGCTGCCCCGGCGAGGAACGCACGGATATCAGCGCCGATCAGAGCTGCAGGTAGCAGGCCCACGGCGCTGGTGATGCTGGTGCGCCCGCCCACCCAATCGAGCATGTCGAAGCGGGCCAGCCATTGCTCCTGCTCAGCCAGCCGATCGAGTTGGCTCTGGCGCATGGTCACCGCAACGGCCTGGGCGGGCCAATGCCCACCCATCGCTTCCAGCCGCGCGCGCACCTGGTGCATGCCGATCCGGGGTTCAGGGGTGCCGCCGGATTTGCTCACCACAATCACCAGGGTGGTAGCCAGGCGGGAGCCCAGGCCGTCGAGACAGCGCGTGATGCCCTGGGGATCGACGTTGTCGATGAAGTGAAAGGGGAGACCTCGTCCCTGCTGCTGCAGGGCCCGGATCATGAGCAGGGGCCCGAGCCCGGAGCCGCCGATCCCGATCCACAGCACATCGCTGAATGTGCCGCCGCTCAGCACCTGGAGGCCAAAGGCCTCCAACCGGTCGATTTCCTCACGCAGGTGAGCGGTGGTGGCTGCATCGGGCGCCAGCTCTGGGGCGCGCAGCCAGTAGTGGCCCACCATCCGCTGCTCGTCGGCATTGGCAACCGCCCCAGCCTCAAGGGCCGCCATCGCCTCAAGGGCCGCATCCATCCTGGGCCGCAGGGCGTCGATCTCTCCGGTGCCCACCTGCAGCCGGCTGACGTCGAGCCAGAAACCGAGGTCGTCGTCGTACCAAAGCAGATCACAGAACCGCTGCCACTGCGTGGCCGGGTTCGAGGCGTCAAGGTTGGCGAGCATGGGCCTGGCGGCTCAACCGCTGCAGCTGCCAAAACCTAGGTCCACTGCCGCATCACCAGCCATGCATGGGCCGGCCGACGGACCGAACCAGTCCCGGTGAAAACGAAGAAAACCTTCTTAAGATGGTTTCCGACGTTTTGTGTACCGGTTGACTCCCACTGGCAGTGTCAGCAATAGCAGCACCTGCCGCTGGTTTCGCCGGCTGCTCCCCCTCGCCGGCGTGCTGGCGCTGCTGCCACTGGCGTCGAGCCAGTTCAGGCACGCCCATCCCAGCGTTTCGGCCACAACAGCAGCGCTGCCTGTCGCTGCGGAGCTCGGTGTCGACCCCGTGCAGTTCAGTCCTGAAGAGTTGCAGGAGCTGGAGCGTCGCTTCGGAGTCCATGGCCCCCAGCCACGGCTTGCCCAGTTGTTCAGCGATGGCATCATCGAACAGATCCAGCCGCTGCGCAGCCACACCATCAACCGGATCGAGGGGCTCCGTCCCTTGATCCGCAGCGAGTCACGCCGTCAGGGGGTCAACCCCATGCTGGTGGCGGCGGTTCTCTTCGATGAGATGCGACACGCCAAACCCGGCGAGGATTTGCCCTTGGCGGCTCACTCCGGTCTGTTCAGCACCCACGGTCCAGCCCAGCTCGGCCTTGGGGAGATGCAGAAGCAAGGTCTGCTTCCAGCTGACCCCAGCCCGGAGGAGATCGCCGAGGCCCGTGAGCTGCTGCTTGATCCAGAGCAAAACGTGCGGTTGCTGATCAGCAAGTTTGGCCGCCTAAGCCGTGAACTCAACCTGCCGCGCCAGCGCGAGCTGCAGGCGAGCGGGTCTGTCGCGGATGCCAAGGCTCTTGCCACCCTGGCCTACCTTCACAACGGCAAGCTCGACTACCCCCGCCGCATCCTGCGCCATATGCAGGACCCAGAGCTGCATGCCCTGCTCTACGGCACCCGTCGCAAACCTGTGTCTCCGCTGATCTGAGCTGGCTTGTCCAAGCGGCGCGTCAGCAGAGCCGCCCCAGGTCGGCCAGACGCTGCTCCAGGGCCCGCCAGTTGAAGCTGCGGGGGTCGGCCCGTTCACCGCCGAGATCCACCGCCCGATGGGTGGTGATCTGCCCGGGACCGATCGGGTAACGATCCATCCAGGTGGAGAGCAAGGCAGCCAGGGCGTCGTACTGGGCCGCGGTGTAGCCGCTGTGGGTTGGAGCGGCGTCTTCTCCGTCGATGGGGGTTTCCAGACTCACGTGCAGGGCGAAGTTGTTGACCGAGCCACCCACCCGTGGATTGGTGACCACCCACTGGCCGTTGAAGGCGGAGTTGCCGGCGCCAAAGGCCCTAAATTCCGGATCGAGCACCTGCACCACGGCACCGTCGGTGCCAATCAGCACGTGGTAGCTCACCTGATCCTCGTCGCGTGGATGGGGCGTGACAAAGGTATTGATCGCCGAGCCGATCCCGTACACGGTTTCATGCAGGACCACCAGGCGGGGAGTGGGATCGAGGGGATTGCCGTAGGCGTCACGGCGAAACCGCTCTCCGTAGTTGGTGGGGTGGATCTGCACCTTGGCGGGAGACTCGCGGATCATGGCCATCACCCGCTCAAGCCGGTCGCGGCGCTGCGGATCAGGGGCGACGCAGCGCTGGCCCAACGGAGAACGCCAGGCCTGATGCTCTGGTGGAGCTGGCACCGTGCGCCGGCCCGGAGGGGGTGCCGCCGGCGGCTGACGCACCTCGTCGAGCAGTTCCAGCAGCGAAGGACGGGAAGCCTGCTGGTTGGCCTGCTGGCCGTAGTCACGGGCCAGCCAGCTGAGGCCACCGAGCCCGACCACGCAAGTGCCTGCCAGACCCATCAGCACAGGGCGACGGAGTCTCTTCATGACGCCTCCTCCAGCTGCAGCCAGGCGGCGCGGCGCGCACCTGCCGCTGCATCGGCCAGAGGATCAGGCTCCAGCCACCAACGGCTTGGTCGGGGCGGTTCAGGCGCCAGCTGACGCTCCTGAATCACACCGTCGCGACAGCAGAGCAGGCGCAGGGGACGCGGGGCCGTGGTGGCCTGCAGCACCGCATCAAGGTCGTTGGGGCGCCGCACCCTCAGGCCATCCACCGCTAACAGTTCATCAGCGATCATCAGGCCCGCCCGCTCCGCTGGACTGTGACGCAGCACACATCTGAGCCGCAACTCCCCAGAGCAATCCTCCAGCTCCCAGCCACACCAGTGCAGCCGACTGGTTTCCACCTGAAGTCGCAGGCCCATCTGCAGGAGCAGGGGTTCGAGCGGGGGGTCCTCAGCAGAGCGCAACCAGATGGGCAAGGCCTCGCCAAGGGCTGGGGAATGGCGAGCAAACACCTCGATGAGGTCGGCCTCCCGATAGCCACGGCCCTGCACACCGAAGCGCTGCCAGAGCTCCCGCAGCACCGCCAGCAGGCTGGATCCCGAACTGCGCAGCTGCAGATCGAGCACCAGGGCGACGACCGCCCCCTTGAGGTAATAGCTGACCTGGCTGTTGGGGGAATAGCTGTCAGGCTTGTAGAGCTTCACCCAGGCTTCCTGGCTGCTTTCCTTCAAGCTCTGCACACACCTGCCCGGGCTGAGCAGGTAGCGACTCAGATCGCTGCCGAGATCCTCGAGCACCTCGGCCTCGCTGGTGAGCCCGGCGGCATGGGGCAGCAGCTGGTCGAGGTAGCTGGTGATCCCCTCGGCAAACCACAGGGTCGGAATCACCACGGGCTCGCCATAGCGATAGGGCGTGAGCTCGGCCGGCCGCAACCGACGCACGTTCCACTGGTGCAGGTATTCGTGGGCCACCAGCTGCAGTAGTTTGCGCCGTCCATCGGGCTTGCCCAGGCTGCGTCGTCCGAACTGGAGCACGCAGCTGTGGTCGTGCTCAAGGCCCCCATAGCCGCTGTCGGTGAGGTGCAGCACAAACAGATAGCCCTCAGCTGCGCCATCGATGGCACAGGGCGGCTGCTCCACCCCCATCGCCCGGCAGCAGGCCAGACACACCTGCTCAACCGCCTCCAGCCAAGCGGGATCGGCATCCACCAGGTCAAGTCCATTCAGGGTCGTGCCCCAGCTCACCCAGCGGTGCGGCACCCCTGCCACCGTGAAGCGATGCTCCCGGTGGGGACCGACTTCCACCGGACTGTCGATCAGCTGGTCGAAATCGACGGCTCTCCATTGGTTGGGACCGCCATTGGGCAGGGGGACGAAGCCGCTCCAACCATGCGGCAGGGCCAGGCTCAGTCCATGGGGAGACCAGCGCTCTCCCTCCACCTCCAGAGCCACGGCGGCAAGCGCCAGAAACCCGTGCTCATCGTTGAGGTGGCAGGTGCGCACCGTGAGTTCGGTGGCCATCACCCTGTAGTGGATCTCCACGGGATCGAGGCTGGGGAGATCCAGCTCCCAGCAGTTCACTCCGGAGCGTCGCGGCTCCATAACATGGCTCGACTGACGCACCTCAAGGGCCTCGAGCTGCCGCACGTAGTCGCGGATCAGATAGGAGCCAGGCGTCCAGGCGGGCAATGCGAACCGCAGCAAGGAGCGTTGCGGCTGCAAGTCGAGGCGGGCGAGCACCAGATGGCTGGAGGCCTGGCGCAGATCCAGATGCAGATGGGGCACGGGCAGCCGAACCTCAGCTGTGCACAGAGACCGTGCCAGGGGCGAAGGCGCTGCCGGCCTGCTGCAGGGCCAGGCGGGCGGCGTAGCAGCGCGTGAGGCGTGTGATCAGCGCCTGCAGGGAACGGGACCGGCTGATCCGCTGCAGATCGCCCACCAGGGCCAGGCTGCCGTCGGCCTGTTGGCGCCAGCCCAGGCTCTCACCGCCTGGGAGGCCCACCTGGACATCCACGGGCTGGGGCTCATCGGCAAAACCACGCATCAGGCCGCCGCGAAGCGGACAAAAGCCAAGCTGCTCGAGGCTGCTGACCAGCAGCTCAGGGTCACGCAACACGGTGGGCAGGATGGACAGGTGGGACATGAAGCGATCCCCTTTGTCAGACCCTAGCGATCAAGGACCCAGCGTCCAGTGGCCATTGCAACCGGAATCGGTCTGGCGTGGTCGCCAGCTGCGGCTCGGGGTGATGGCCTCCGGGGCGGGCAGCAATTTTGAGGCCCTGGTGGCCGCCAGCCGCAGCGGGGCCCTCCCGGGCGCGGTGCAGCTGCTGGTGGTGAATCAACCGGGTTGCGGCGCCAGCGCCCGCGCCCAGCGGCTTGGGGTGCCCTGGCAGCTGATCGACCATCGACTGCACAGCAGTCGGGAGGAGCTCGATCGGGCCCTGATCGCCGCGTTTCAGCAGGCGCGGGTGGATCTGGTGGTGATGGCCGGCTGGATGCGGATCGTGACGCCCGTACTGATCCAGGCCTTTCCGGATCGGCTGGTCAACATCCATCCCTCACTGCTGCCAAGCTTCCGCGGCATCGACGCGGTGGGCCAGGCCCTGGCCACCGGTGTGCGACTGAGCGGCTGCACGGCCCACCTGGTGTGTGAGGAGGTGGATGCGGGCCAGGTGCTGGTGCAGGCGGCGGTGCCGGTGCTTGCCGACGACGACCATGCCAGCCTGAGTGCCCGTATCCATGCTCAGGAGCATCGGATCCTGCCCCTGGCCGTGCAGCTGGCGGCCCAGAGACTGGGTCTGGATCAAAACTAGACCTGGACAGAACTAGTGCTGGATCAGGGGTAGAAGGGCAGCAGTGGCAGGCCTGTGGTGGCCTCCAGGCCCGCCATCAAGTTGAGGCACTGCACCCCCTGACCGGCCTGGCCCTTCACCAGGTTGTCGATCGCGCTCATCACG
>JBILDP010000156.1:0-5388 GCA_044352535.1 Prochlorococcaceae cyanobacterium | reverse complement strand
TCTTCCACCCGCTCTCCTAACAGAGCCTCGGCAGCCCGCTTCAGCGGCGGTCTGAGGATGCGGTCGTTGGCGCCCCAGAGCACCTGAAGGGGCTGATCGGGCAGGGGATCACCGCAGCCGGCGAAGCCGCCGCTGCGGGCGAAGCGGCGTAGCGCCTCCGCCCAGCCCGGGGTCTGCAGGTGCAGTGAGGCGATCTCCAGCTCGGCCGGCCCCACCCCCTGGTCTGGGTCGGCAAAGGCGCTGCGGCACAGGCCCCGTCGCACACCGGGCAGCGCCAGAAAGCGCACCCCCAGGCCATCGAGCAGCGGCGGCACGGGCATGGGCCGGCCGGTGAGTCCGGCCGGGGCCAGCAGCAGCAGCCGGCTGATCCGATCCCCCAGCCGCCGGGCCAGCTCCACGGCCACGGATCCGCCCATCGAGGCGCCGATCAGCCCCACTGGCTGCTGGTGCCGCACCTGGATCGCTGCCACCAGGGCCTCCAGGTGCTGGAGCACGGCCTCCGGCCCGTAGTTGAGCTCCGCTGGCCGCGGGCAGAAGCCGAAGCCGAACAGGTCGGGCACGTAGAGCTGGGCCCTGTGCTGCAGCAGGGGTGCCAGGCGCCGGAACTCGAGGAAGGAGCTGTCGAAGCCGTGCAGCAGCAGCACCGGCTCGGCAGCCCCGCCGGCGTCGGCCGGGGCTGGGCCCGGCACCGCTACCGGCCAGGCCTCTGGCCAGCCCGGCAGCTCCCACCACTGCACGGCCGCGGCCAGCGCGCGGCCCTGGGGGTCGAGCAATTGCCCAGCGGCCTCAGCCACCAGTTCGCGGCAGCGGTGCAGGCTCACGCGGGCTGGCGCTCGCCGCTGCCCACGCTCACCAGGGCTGCCAGCAGATCGCCTGGCGCCACGGCGAAGGGCATGTGGTGCAGATCGGACCCCGGGGCGCAGGCGAAGTCGCACACCTGCTGGAGATCGCTGAGGCTGGCCTGGGCCAGGCCCAGGTCGGCCAGGGAGCAGGGGATGCCCAGGCTGGCAAACAACGGCAACAGCTGGCGCCGCGCCTGGCCGGCCAGCTGGTTGCCGCCCAGCAGCTCCTCGAGCCGAAGCTGCACCAAGATGCCGAAACCCACCTTTTCGCCGTGCAGCCAGTGGTGGCTGGCGGCCAGCTGGGTGAGACCGTTGTGTACGGCATGGGCCGCCACGGTGCGGCAGCGGGCACCGCCGATGCCGCCGATCACACCGGCCGTGAGACCGCAGGCTTCAGCCACCCCCACCCAGGCCTGGCTGGGCGGCTGGTGCGGCTGGGCCGCGTCGGCCACGGCGGCCTCGGCGTCGAGCAGGAGCTGGTCGCGCAGCACCCGGGCCATCTGCACGGCCTGCTGGATCAGCCCATCACTGGAGCTGCCGCTGCTCACCGACGCCTCGTACCACTTGGCCATCGCATCGGCGATGCCGCTCACCAGGGTGCGGGGCGGAGCCTGCCGCACCAGGTCGTGGTCGAACACCAGCAGTTCAGGGCAGCGCCGCAGGGCCACGTCGTGGCGGAAGGCGCCCTGCGGCGAATACACATTGGCCAGGGCCGTCCAGCCGGCGCAGGTGGCGGCGCTGGTGGGCACGGTGATGCAGGGGAGCTCGAGCCTGTCGGCCAGCAACTTGCCGGCATCGAGCACCTTGCCGCCGCCCACGGCCAACACGGCATCACAGCCGCTGGCCTGGGCCTCGGCGGCCAGCCGTTGCAGATCGGGCTCGCAGCAGTCGTGCGAGAGGGTCGCTGGCTGGGGAGCCAGGCCCTGTGCAGCGAGCTCGGCTGCCAGCCGCTGGCGCAGACCCGCGGTGGCCTCACTGCGACCCAGCAGCAGGGGCCGGTGGCTCAGTTCGGCGATCAGGGGCAACGCCGCGGGCCAGGCGCCCGGCCCGCGCAGCACGCGGGCCGGGGCGATGGCGTGCTGGCTGAGCTCAGGCACTGGCACCGGCGAACTCGGGCAGGGCTGCAGGCAGGGTGCTCTTGCGGATCACCACCTGCTTCTCCTCGTTCACATCCACCACGGCACTGTCGCCCTCGCCGATGCGACCGCTGAGGAATTCCTCGGCCAGGGAGTCTTCCAGCAGGCGCATCACCGCACGGCGCAGGGGGCGGGCCCCGTAGGAAGGGTTGTAGCCCTCTTCCACCAGCCGTTCCTTGAAGGCCTCGGTGACGGAGAGGTGGATGCCCTTCTCCTCCATGCGGCTGAAGACCTCCTTGAGCATGATCTCGGCGATCTCCTTCACCTCGTCGCGGCTGAGCTGACGGAAGACGATGATCTCGTCGAGACGGTTGAGGAATTCAGGGCGGAAGTACTGCTTCAGTTCCTCATTCACCAGGGAGCGAATGCGGTTGTACTGGGTTTCTTCCGCCGCTTCACCGGAGAACTCGAAGCCAAGGCCGCCGCCGCCCTTCTCAATCACTTTCGAACCGATGTTCGAGGTCATGATGATCAGGGTGTTCTTGAAGTCCACCGTGCGGCCCTTTGAGTCGGTCAGGCGACCGTCTTCGAGTAGCTGCAGCAGCAGGTTGAACACATCGGGGTGGGCCTTCTCGATCTCATCGAACAGCACCACGGTGTAGGGGCGGCGCCGCACCGCCTCGGTGAGCTGGCCGCCCTCGTTGAAGCCCACGTAGCCCGGAGGCGAGCCGATCAGCTTGCTGACCGTGTGGCGCTCCATGAACTCCGACATGTCGAGGCGGATCATGGCCTCTTCGCTGCCGAAGAAGTAGGCCGCCAGCGATTTGGTGAGCTCGGTTTTGCCCACGCCGGTTGGACCGGAGAAGATGAAGCTGGCGATCGGGCGGTTGGGGTTCTTCAGACCCACGCGGGCGCGGCGAATGGCGCGCGACACGGCCTTCACGGCTTCGTCTTGGCCGATCAGGCGCTGGTGGAGGGTCTCCTCCATGTTCAGCAACTTGGCCGACTCGCTCTCGGTGAGCTTCTGCACCGGCACGCCGGTCCAGGAGGCCACGATGTGGGCGATGTCCTCCTCCGTCACCATCGGCGGGCGGTCGGCATCGGGCTCGGCGACGGCGACAGCCGCAGGGGCTTCGGTCTGGGCGGCGGCTTCGCCGCTGTCGGCTGCGGGCTGCTCGGCCCCCTGGTCGTCCTTGCGGGCCTGGAGGATCGAGCGGATCTGCTCGCGCAGTTCCACCTCCTTGTCGCGCAGCTCACCGGCCTTGGTGAAGTCCTGCTCGCGCACGGCATCTTCCTTCTGCTTCTGCACGTCGCGCAGCTGCTTGTCGATCTCCTTGGCTGCCGGCGGCAGCTTGGAGTTCATCAGCCGCACGCGACTGCCCGCCTCATCGATCAGGTCGATCGCCTTGTCGGGCAGGAAGCGGTCGGAGATGTAGCGATCGCCCAGGGTGGCCGCGGCCACCAGGGCCTCATCGGCGATGGTGAGGCGATGGTGCTCCTCGTAGCGGTCCTTGAGGCCGCGCAGGATCTCGATGGTGTCCTCCACCGAGGGCTCGCCCACCATCACCGGCTGGAAGCGGCGCTCCAGGGCGGCGTCGCGCTCGATGTGCTTGCGGTATTCGTCGAGGGTGGTGGCGCCGATGCACTGCAGCTCGCCGCGGGCCAGGGCCGGCTTGAGGATGTTGGCGGCGTCGATGGCCCCCTCGGCGGCGCCGGCGCCGATCAGGGTGTGCACCTCGTCGATCACCAGGATCACGTTGCCCGCGCCCCGGATCTCCTCCATGATTTTCTTGAGGCGCTCCTCGAACTCGCCCCGGTATTTGGTGCCGGCCACCAGCAGGCCGATGTCGAGGGTGAGCACCCGCTTGTCTTCGAGGATGTCGGGCACATCACCCGAGTTGATCCGCTGGGCCAGGCCCTCGGCGATGGCGGTCTTGCCCACGCCGGGCTCACCGATCAGCACCGGGTTGTTCTTGGTGCGGCGACCCAGGATCTGGATCACCCGTTCGATCTCCTGATGGCGACCCACCACCGGGTCGAGCTTGCCGTCGGCTGCCTGCTGGGTGAGGTTGCTGCCGAACTCGTCGAGGGTGGGCGTCTTGGTGGAGCCCTTGCCGCCGCCACCGGCTGCCACCTCGGCGGTTTCGCCGAGCATGCGGATCACCTGGGTGCGCACCTTGGCCAGGTCGACGCCGAGGTTCTCCAGCACCCGGGCGGCGACGCCCTCGCCTTCACGGATCAACCCAAGCAGCAGATGCTCGGTGCCGATGTAGTTGTGGCCCAGCTGACGGGCCTCCTCAAGCGACAGCTCCAGCACGCGCTTCGCCCTGGGGGTGAAGGGGATCTCGACGGCCACGAAACCGGAGCCGCGGCCAATGATCTTCTCCACCTCCACACGGGCATCCTTGAGGTTGACCCCCATCGACTTGAGCACCTTCGCGGCCACACCGGTGCCCTCGCCGATCAGACCCAGCAGGATCTGTTCGGTGCCCACGAAGTTGTGACCCAGCCGGCGCGCCTCTTCCTGGGCCAGCATGATCACCTTGATGGCCTTCTCGGTAAACCGCTCGAACATGGGGCGGGGCCTTCTGCAAGTGAGTCCAAGCTATCAGGGTTGGCCGATGGGGTGTGGCTCTGCACACCACCTCTGCAGAAGGGTTGCGCCGCAAGGGATGCAACGGCCTTCAACTATTGCCGAAGTCGCTAAGATTGACCGGTTTAAGCGATAAGAAACGACGGTTATCCGCACCGGCCTCGGCTCTGTTCTCAGCTCTGCGTGCCCCCGTCGGCTCCCGGCAGCCTCAGCCATTGGATCAGGGCGTCGTCACCATTGCGGTAGTAACCGCGACGGCGTCCCGCTTCTCTGAAGCCGGCGGCCTTGTAAAGGGCGCAGGCGGCATGGTTGCCGTCGGCCACCTCCAGCGTGGCGTGGCGGGCTCCCTGCCGCCCGCCCTCCTCCAGCAGAGCGCTGAGCACCTGGCGACCCAGGCCATGCCGCCGCCGGCCGGGAGCAACGGCCACCAGGGTGATGTGCAGTTCATCGAGCACCAGCCAGCCGCAGGCCATCGCCGCCAGCGTGTCGTCCAGCCAGATCCCCACACCCGGGCGGCGCGGATCCGCCAGCTCGGTGGCCCATTGGCTGCCAGTCCAAAGACCGTCGAGGCTGCTCTGGTCGAGGCCCAGGCAATCCTCCAGGTGGTGGGGCTGGAGGCTGCGGAGCTGCCGCTGCACGGGCTGTTCGGGCTCTCTGCCTAGATTGTGACGCTCCATTTCAACGTGAGCAGCGCAGCGCCATGGTGATTTCCGCGGAGCCCAGCCGGCTCACCACGGCGTTTGAACCCGGTCGCGACAGCGCCAGCCCTAACCGCAACCTGGCGCCGATCAGTGCCGGCCTTGATGCGGAGGGACGCCTGAGCGTTGGCGGCTGCGTGCTCAGTGATCTGGCTCGCACCTATGGCACACCTCTGTAT
>JBILDP010000021.1:0-17660 GCA_044352535.1 Prochlorococcaceae cyanobacterium | reverse complement strand
GCCTGGATGAGGAGCTGACCGCTGCCGGCCTCGGTGCTGAGCTTCACCACGTTGTTGTGCTGATCCGCCAGCACCGCCACCCGCTCAAGACCCGCGATCAGGGCACGGCGATCGACCTGGATGGTGCGGCTGAAGCTCTCTGGGATTAGCTGGCGGTAGTTGGGGTAGGTGCCATCAAGGCTGCGGCTGGTGAGCACCTGGTCAGCCCAGAGAAACACCACCTGACCGCGGTCGCAGAACAGAGCCAGGGGTTCCTCTGACTGGCGGCCGGAAAGCAGGCGCTCCAGCTCACGCAGGGAGCGGGCCGGCACGGTGACGGCGAAGGGCTCACGCTCGCCATCGGCCTCACTGGCCTGAGCGCCATGGGCCAGGCGCAGGACGGCCAGGCGATGGCCATCGGTGGCGGCGCATTCCAGCCCCTCGGCATCGAGCCGCAGGTGCACGCCGGTGAGCAGCTGTTTGGCCTCATCCCCACTGCTGGCGAACAGGGTGGCGCGCAGGCCTTTCACCAGGGCTTCAGCCTCAAGGCGAATCGGCTGGCCGCTCTGCACCAGGGGAAGATCCGGGAAATCTTCAGCGGGCATGCCCCGCATCTGGTAGCTACCCGAAAGGCTGGTGAGCTCCACCTGCTCGGTCCCTTCGGGGGAAGCGAGCGTGATCGGGGAATCGGCGGAGAGACGGCTCACGATTTCGCCAAGCAGGCGGGCCGGCAGGGTGATGGCACCACTGGCCTCCACCGAAGCCGACAGGCTGGTCTGGATGCCGAGGTTGAGATCAAAGCCGGTGAGGCTGAGTCGGCCGGTGCCGGCATCGGCCGTGAGGAGCACGTTGGCCAACACCGGATGGGTGGGCCGACTGGCCACGGCACGACTCACCAGCTGGAGGCTGGAGCTGAGTTCCGACTGGGAGCAGACCAGCTTCATGGGCTGAACAGACGCGAGCGGGAAGCTGGCCACAGAGCCCATCCACGCTTCCACAGACCCGGCCATTGCGCAACGGTCCCTTGGAGCGGGTTCCCCACCCATCCCCCCATCCGATTACGGGGGATTAAAAAAGTCAGAAATCAAAAAACAAACAGTCGTAGAAGGGACTGGGGAAATGGTGGAAAACGGCAGCTCTCCCAGTTGGGGCTTGGATTGTCTGCGGGGCGGTCGTGGGGAATGGGCCGTTTGGATTGCCGGTCAACCTGCGTTCTCCACTGTTTCCCGGATCTGAGGAAAACGAGGTGGTTGGCAGGTTAGCGGAGTGGGGCGTGCTGTTCCCCGGCTGACGGGGGTTTTTCCCCAGGGACTGGATGGACACCTGGGCGAGTGGTTGACCATCGGACGCCCCCTCTGGCCACAAAAAAGCCCCCGTTGTGGGGGCAGTGGACGTTCAGCTCTGTTTTTCTGATGGCTGTCAGAAGCCCATCACCTTGGCCACGGTGGCCGTGTCCGCCTCCAGGCCGGTGTGGAAGCGCGCCTCGTTGTGCTCAATGGCGGTGGTGGGATCCTTCAGGCCATTGCCCGTGAGCACGCACACCACCGTGGCGCCGGCGGGTACCTCTTCGCGTCGCTTGAGCAGCCCCGCCACTGAGGCGGCGCTGGCGGGTTCGCAGAACACCCCCTCCTGGCTGCCCAGGAGTTTGTAGGCCTCGATGATTTCCGCATCCGTCACAGCCATGAAGTCGCCCCCGCTCTCGGTCCGCACGCGCAGGGCGTTGTCGCGGTTCACCGGGTTGCCGATGCGGATCGCCGTGGCGATGGTGTCGGGTTGCTCCACCGTGTGGCCCACCACCAGCGGCGCGGAGCCGGCGGCCTGGAACCCCATCATCCTGGGGAGCTTGCGGCTGTGTCCCGCTTCCCTGTACTCCTGAAAGCCCATCCAATAGGCACTGATGTTGCCCGCGTTGCCCACCGGGATGCAGAGCCAGTCGGGGGCTTCTCCCAGGGCATCCACCACCTCGAATGCCGCGGTTTTCTGGCCCTGCAGGCGGTAGGGATTCACCGAATTCACCAGGGTGATCGGGTACCGCTCGGCCACCTCACGCACGATGGCCAGGGCCCGATCGAAGTTGCCCTGGATGGCGATCACCTCGGCGCCGTAGAGCAGGGCCTGGGCCAACTTGCCCTGGGCCACATAGCCATCGGGGATCAGCACGAAGGCGCGCATGCCACCGCGGCGCGCATAGGCGGCGGCGGCGGCCGAGGTGTTGCCTGTACTGGCACAGATCACCGCTTCGGAGCCTGCCTCCCTGGCCTTGGAGATGGCCATGGTCATGCCCCGGTCCTTGAAGGATCCCGTGGGGTTGAGGCCGTCGTATTTCAGATACACCTTCACGCCGCGGCCGATGCGCTCAGCAATGGCTGGGGCAGGGATCAGCGGTGTGGCGCCCTCCCGCAATGTGATCACGGGGGTGGCATCGCTCACCGGCAGCCAGCGCCTGTAGGCCTCGATTAGGCCAGGCCAGTCGTGCATGGTGGGTCGGGCGCCGAAGGCACCCCTGCTCAGACGCCGCAGGGATCGGAGCAAGGGCACGGACCGATTGGGAGGCTGTAGGCGAATCTACGGCTCGGCTTTCTTGGGGCTCGCACCGGTCTCACCGTTGCCCCGCAGCCCGTCGAGGGGGGATTCCGAGAAGAACCGCACCAGCTCGGAGATCGAGCTGGCCTTTTGCATCAGACCCAGCAGGGCCGGAATGCTCACCTCGATGTCGCGGGTTGGATAGGCCTTGAGAAAGGACACGGCGGTGATCGAGCCATTGCCGTTGGCAAGGCCCATCACCACGGCGGAGCGGAGCGCAGGCACACCCACCCCAGGGGCATTGAGGGGATACACGATCCGGGACAGTCGTTCGAGGATCGCCTCACCGATGCGGGTGTTGAGCAATCGGCTCACGAGCGTGATCGGCAGGCTGATCGATTGGTTCAGCAGTCCAGCCACGTCTTTGGGGTTCTGCTGGCTGAAGCGCAGCACATCACCCAGCAGCCCTGGCGCTGCGCCGGTGTTGGCCAGCGTGCTCAGATCTGCCACGGGGATCGTGCGCCGGAAGCCGCCGCTCACGAACACCAGATTGTCGGCGGCGTGGGCGGTTGGGCCGGACAAGCTCAAGCCCAGACCCATGGCTGCACCAAGGAGCCTCTGGCGCCTGCTGATACGACGGGATGAGGAACGTTCCATGGCGGCAGCGTAAGTCGTTCAGGCGGTGGCCAAATCACCGCTGCGCTGTGCCGGTACGAGCACATCCCGCACCAGCCGCACCATGCTGCGCTCCGCGAGGCCCCGGGCAAGATTGATGCCCATGCGCCGCATTTCAGGTTCACCCAGGAGCCTTGGCAGGCGCCTCACCAGCAGCTGGGGCTCGAAGCCCGGCAGGGCCTGCAGGATGGCCACCAGTTGGCGGATCGGTTCCAGGTCCAGCAGGGGTTCATTGGTTTCGAAGACCCGCCGCTGCCGCAGACCGGGCGGTTGCAGCCGTTCCGGCAGGCGTTTGCCCAGTCGCAGGGTGGCCTGCCAGGCCAGAGCATCCACCCGTTCCACCAGAGCCTCCACCAACTGCTGGCGCAGCAGGCCGCCGTTGGCAGAGAAGAGGAAATCGAGCACCTGATCCAGCAGCCCTTCCAGATCAAGCTGGCTGCCCTGGGCGGCGCTGGCGATCAGGTTGTCGAGTCGCTGCCAGCGGAACACCTCGCCGTCGAACAGCATCTCCTTGAGGCTGTTGCGCAGACTGGGGTCGGGATCCTCCATCAGCCGCCGGGCGAAGTAGGGATAGGCGGCTCCGAGGATCTTGAACTCGGGATCCACGCTCAGGGCGATGCCCTCCAGTGTCACCAGGGAGCGAATGATCAGGGCGTAGTAGGGCGGCACCCGGAAGGGGAAGCGATACATCACGCCGCTCAGGTCGTCGGTGACGGCCTTGAAGTCCATGCGGCTGACGCCCATCTCCAGCGCCTGGCCGAACACGCTCTCAAAAGCCGGCACGATCGGCTCCAGGTTCACGTCTTCCGCCAGGAAGCCGAGGCTCACGAAGTCTTTGCTGAGCTTGCCGAAGTTGCGGTTCACCAGGTGCACCACCGCCTGGATCAGGCCGGTGCGGTTCTCGCGGCTCACCTCGCTCATCATCCCGAAATCGAGGTAGGCCAGGCGACCATCGGGAAGGGCCAGCAGGTTGCCGGGGTGGGGGTCGGCGTGGAAGAAACCGTGCTCCAGCAGTTGCTGCAGTGAGCAGTTCACGCCCACGTCCACCAGCTCATCGGGATCCACCCCCAGCTGCCGCACCGCCTCCAGGTTGGTGAGCTTCACGCCATCGATCCACTCCATCGTGAGCACCCGCCGGCTGGTGGCTTCCCGGTAGATGCGGGGCACGGCGATCCGCGGGTTTTGGGCATGCAGGCGGGCGAAGGTCTCGGCGTTGGTGGCCTCGTTGCAGTAGTCCATTTCCTCGAACACCCGCTTGCCCAGCTCATCGATCAGGGCCACCAGGTCGGAGCGGATCAAGCCCACGTTGCGGTTGAGCCAGGCGGCGATGTTGCGCACGATGTAGAGATCGAGCGTGATCTGCTCGCGCAGCCCGGGCCGCTGCACTTTCACTGCCACCTTGTCGCCGTTCCTGAGCACGCCCTTGTGCACCTGGCCCAGGGAGGCTGCGGAGATGGGCTCCCTGTCGAGCTGGGTGTAGATCGCTTCCACCGGCTGGCCGAGGTCGTCCTCGATGCAGGCCATCGCCAGGGCTGAATCGAAGCCCGGCAGCTGGTCCTGCAGCTGGGCCAGCTCCTCCAGCAACAGGGGCGGCACGATGTCGGGCCGGGTGGAGAGGGCCTGGCCGGCTTTGATGAAGGCCGGGCCGAGCGAGGCCACCAGGTCGGCCGCCTCCCGGGCCCGGGTCCGGGCGTGGTCGGGGTCCTTCAGGCGTTGGGTGAACCAGTCGAATCCCACCGCCAACAGGTAGAGGCCGATCGGCACGAGGGTCTGCCAGAGACGTCGCAGCAGCCGTTGGGGATGGCCGGCGTAGATGCGGGTGATGGCGGCCGGGTCGTACTCGAGCAGCCCGGCGGCTTCGATGAAGTCGCCCAGATCGGTGCCTCGCTTGGCGCCGGGTCTCCGGTTGATCGCGGCCTGCTCCTGGGCCGGGGGCTGAATTCGGGGTTCCGCCGGGGGCGGCGGCGCCATCGGGTCGGTGCCGAACACCGCCGCCCGCATGGCGGCCTTGGCCTGTTCCAGGGCGGTGGGCTGCTCAGACACCGGCGTTGATCAGCACGATTTCCCCCTTCTAAAGGAAAGGCGGGGCCGCTACGGTCGGCGCGAACACCTGTTCCCTGCCGTCAGCGGCCGTGCTTACCGGACTGCGCCTGGAGAACATCGCTCTGATCGAGGAGCTGCAGCTCGATTTCAGCGGCGGCTTCACGGTGCTCACCGGGGAGACCGGAGCTGGCAAGTCGATTCTCCTCGATGCCCTCGATGCCCTGCTCGGCGGATCCGGTCCCCGTCTGTTGCGCCAGGGGGCGGAGCGGGGGGTGATTGAAGCCAGCTTCAGCCTCTCTCCTCCCTTGCAGGCCTGGCTGGAGCAGCAGCAACTGGAGGCTGAGGATGCCGAGGTGTTGCTCAGCCGCGAGTGGCGGCTCAGCGACGATCGGCTCAGCAGTCGCCACCGTCTCAATGGTGTGGCCGTGAACCGCGGCCAGATCCAGGAGCTGCGGCCCCTGTTGCTGGATCTCACGGTGCAGGGCCAGACGCAGCAACTGGCACGTCCGGGCCAGCAGCGCCGCTGGCTCGATCGCTTCGCCGGTGCGCCGATCCAGCAGCAGCTGCCCGCCGTGTCTGCCGCCCACCGCGCTTGGAGGCAGGCGGCCGCCGCCCTCGAGATGGCCCGGGCCAACTGGCAGCAGCTGCAACAGGAGCGCGAGCGCCAGGAACAGCTGCTGGCCGATCTGGAGGCCGCCGGTCTGGAGGATCCGGCCGAGCGGGAGCGGTTGCAGGCGGAGGAGAATCGCCTCGCCCATGGCGTGCGTCTTCAGGAGGGGGTGATGACCCTGCTGGGCCGCCTTGTGGAGGGTGTGGAGGAGGCGCCCTCGGTGCTGGATCACCTGGCGGCCTGTGAGGCCGAGCTGGCCCTCATGCAGCAGCTCGATCCCGGCGTGGTGGAGCTGGCCGGCCGCTGCAGCGATGCCCTGGCCCAGTTGCAGGATCTGAGCCGAGATCTCGACCGCTATGGCGCCGCCTTGGACAGCGATCCTGAGAACCTGGCCCAGTTGCAGGAGCGGATTGCCCAGCTCAAGGCCCTGGAGCGTCGCCACGGCATGGATCTGGCCGAACTGATCGCCTGGCGCGATCAGTTGCGCGAGCAGCTGGCTCCCGGCGGGGCTGAGGCGTCCCTGGAGGGGCTCGAGGCGGCTGAGGGTGCTGCGCGGTGCCAGCGTGAT
This sequence comes from Prochlorococcaceae cyanobacterium, assembly GCA_044352535.1. Taxonomy (GTDB): domain Bacteria; phylum Cyanobacteriota; class Cyanobacteriia; order PCC-6307; family Cyanobiaceae; genus NIES-981. The sequence goes on along the minus strand of JBILDP010000021.1, from coordinate 11,262 downwards.
CAGCTCAACGGGGTGTTGAGTGCCGCGCGCCGGGAGGCGGCTGCCGAGCTCGAGCAGCAGCTGATGGCGGCGCTGCGGCCCATGGGCCTGGCCAACGTGCGCTTTGCGGTGGCGATCGAGTCGGCCATCCCGGGGGAGGAGGGGGCGGATGCGGTGCAGTTTCTGTTTTCGGCCAATCCCGGCCAGCCCCTGGCGCCGCTGGCGGAGGTCGCCTCCGGCGGCGAGATGAGTCGCTTCCTTCTGGCCTTGAAAACCTGCCTGGCCGCGGCCGATGAGCACGTCACCCTGCTGTTCGACGAGATCGACACCGGGGTGAGCGGCCGGGTGAGCGGGGCCATGGCGGCCCTGCTGCGCCAGCTGGCCGCCCGCCGCCAGGTGTTCTGCGTCACCCATCAGCCCCTGGTGGCCGCCGCCGCCGATCACCACTACCTGGTGAGCAAGGAGGTGGTGGCGGGCATGACCCGCACGCGAGTGTCCCACCTGCGGGACACTCAGGCCCGCCAGGCCGAGCTCGCCGAGCTGGCAGGCGGTGACCACCGTGAGGCCCGCAGCTACGCAGCCAGCCTGCTGGAGCAGCACGGCTGATCTGGCTCAGCTGCCCAGGGTGGCGCCCATAGAATCTGGTGTTCCCGAGCCGGCCGGATGCCCCGCGCCCAGAGCAGCAAGGCCAGCCAGGAGTCCCCGGCGCTCACCCTGCATGAGAAGGCGGCCCAGCGGCAGGCCCTGCTCGACGGCAGTCGGGTGTTGAGCGGCGGCTCGCTGGAAGACGTGATCCGGGTGCGGGGCGCCCGCCAGCACAACCTCAAGAACGTCGACGTCACCATCCCGCGCAACCGGATGGTGGTGTTCACCGGCGTGAGCGGCAGTGGCAAGAGCTCGCTCGCCTTCGACACGATCTTTGCCGAGGGTCAGCGCCGCTATGTCGAGAGTCTCTCGGCCTATGCGCGCCAGTTCCTGGGCCAGGTCGACAAGCCCGATGTCGACGCCATTGAGGGGCTGTCGCCGGCGATCTCGATCGACCAGAAATCCACCAGCCACAACCCCCGCTCCACGGTCGGCACCGTCACCGAGATTCAGGACTACCTGCGTCTGCTGTTCGGCCGGGCCGGTGAGCCCCACTGCCCCGAGTGCGATCGCTCGATCCGGCCCCAGTCGATCGACGAGATGGTGGATCAGATCCTGCAGCTGCCGGAGGGCACCCGCTACCAGCTGCTGGCACCGGTGGTGCGCGGCAAGAAGGGCACCCACGTGAAGCTGCTGAGCGGGTTGGTGGCCGAGGGCTTCGCCCGGGTGCGCATCAACGGCGAGGTGCGCGAGCTGGCCGACAACATCGAGCTCGACAAGAACCACAGCCACCACATCGAGGTGGTGGTGGATCGCCTGGTGGCGCGTGAGGGCATCCAGGAGCGCCTCACCGATTCGCTGCGCACGGCCCTCAAGCGCGGCGACGGGCTGGCGCTGGTGGAGGTGGTGCCCAAGGCCGACGAGGAGCTTCCCGAGGGCGTGGAGAAGGAGCGCCTCTACTCCGAGAACTTCGCCTGCCCGGTGCACGGGGCGGTGATGGAGGAGCTCTCACCGCGGCTGTTCTCGTTCAACAGCCCCTATGGCGCCTGCGCCGACTGCCATGGCATCGGTCACCTGCGCAAGTTCACCCCGGAGCGGGTGATCCCCGATCCCACCCTGCCGGTGTATGCCGCTGTGGCCCCCTGGGCCGAGAAGGACAACTCCTATTACTTTTCGCTGCTCTATTCGGTGGGCGAGGCCTTTGGCTTCGAGATCAAGACCCCCTGGAACCAGCTCACTCCCGAGCAGCAGGACGTGCTGTTGAACGGTTCACGGGAGCCGATCGCCATCCAGGCCGACAGCCGCTACCGCAAGGCCCAGACCTACGAACGTCCGTTTGAGGGGATTCTGCCGATCCTGGAGCGCCAGCTGCGCGATGCCAGCGGTGAATCGGTGCGCCAGAAGCTGGAGAAGTTTTTGGAGCTTGTGCCCTGCGCCAGCTGCCAGGGGCTGCGGCTCAAGCCCGAGGCCTTGGCGGTGCGGGTGGGGCCTTACCGCATCCATGAACTCACCAGCACCAGCGTGGGCGAGAGCCTGCGCCGCATCGAGCAGCTGATGGGTGTGGGCGAGAGCGAAGGGGCCGAACCCCTGCTCAGTGCACGCCAGATTCAGATTGGCGAGCTGGTGCTGCGGGAGATCCGCATGCGCCTGCGCTTCCTGCTGGATGTGGGCCTCGACTACCTCAGCCTCGATCGTCCGGCGATGACGCTCTCCGGGGGGGAGGCCCAGCGCATCCGCTTGGCCACCCAGATCGGCGCCGGCCTCACCGGGGTGCTTTACGTGCTGGATGAACCCAGCATCGGTCTGCACCAGCGCGACAACGACCGCCTGCTCAACACCCTGATCAAGCTGCGCGATCTGGGCAACACCCTGATCGTGGTTGAGCACGACGAGGACACGATCCGCGCCGCCGACCACATCGTGGACATCGGGCCTGGAGCTGGCGTGCACGGCGGCCACATCGTGGCCGAGGGAGATCTTGAGGCGTTGCTCTCCGCGGAAGACTCCCTCACCGGCGCCTATCTGAGCGGCCGCCGCACCATCCCCACCCCGGCTGAGCGGCGCACCAGCGGTTCGCGCAAGCTCACCCTGGTGAACTGCCAGCGCAACAATCTCTCCGGCTTCAATGTGGAGATCCCGCTGGGCCGGCTGGTGTGTGTGACCGGCGTGAGCGGCAGTGGCAAGAGCACGATGGTGAATGAGCTGCTGCACCCGGCCCTGGAGCACCAGCTGGGCCTGAAGGTGCCCTTCCCCGCGGGGTTGGGGGAGCTGCGCGGCATCAAGGCGATCGACAAGGTGATCGTGATCGACCAATCGCCGATCGGCCGCACGCCCCGCTCCAATCCCGCCACCTACACCGGCGCCTTCGATCCGATCCGCCAGGTGTTCGCCGCCACGGTGGAAGCCAAGGCCCGCGGCTATCAGGTGGGCCAGTTCAGTTTCAACGTGAAGGGGGGCCGCTGTGAGGCCTGCAGCGGCCAGGGCGTGAACGTGATCGAGATGAACTTCCTGCCCGATGTCTATGTGCAGTGCGATGTCTGCAAGGGCGCTCGCTACAACCGCGAGACCCTTCAGGTGAAATACAAGGGCTTCACCATCGCCGATGTGCTGGAGATGACGGTGGAGCAGGCCTGTGAGGTGTTCTCCGCCATTCCCCAGGCGGCCGATCGCCTACGCACCCTTGTGGATGTGGGCCTGGGCTACGTGAAGCTGGGTCAGCCGGCGCCCACACTCTCCGGCGGTGAGGCCCAGCGCGTGAAACTGGCCACAGAGCTTTCCCGCCGCGCCACCGGCAAGACCCTCTATCTGATCGACGAGCCCACCACCGGCCTCAGTTTCTACGACGTGCACAAGCTGATGGATGTGATGCAGCGGCTGGTGGACAAGGGCAACTCAATCCTGGTGATTGAGCACAATCTCGATGTGATCCGCTGCTCTGACTGGATCATCGACCTGGGGCCCGAGGGTGGCGACAAGGGTGGTCAGATCGTGGTGGCGGGAACCCCTGAGGAGGTGGCGGATCACCCAACCAGCCACACGGCGCGCTATCTGCAGCAGGTGCTGGCACAGCACCCGCCTCAAGAGGTTCAGGCCGCTTAGTTGCAGACCGGCGGCGGCGGCTCAAGCATCATCTGATCCTCACAAACTGTGTCCAGGTCGGGATCGCCGGCGAGGCGCCTGCACCCTTGCAGGAGCATGAGTCTCACCCTCTTGCCTGAGACCCTTGGTGCGGGGATCGCGACTTTTCCTGGCTGACAGCGCCGCCGACCGCGGCTATCGATAGAGGCAACCGCTGTTGTCGTTGCCCTTCTTCTCTCGCCAGGAGCCCGCCATGGCTGGTCTCTACGTGCTGCACCTGCACCTGCATGGGCTGTTTCGATCCCATGACCTGGAGCTGGGCCGTGATCCCGACACCGGCGGCCAGACCACCTACGTGCTGGAGTTGGCCAGGGCGCTGGCGAATCGACCCGAGGTGGAGCGGGTGGAGGTGGTGACCCGGCTGATCCACGACCGACGCGTGTCAGCCGACTACGCCCAGCCCTGGGAGCCCCTGTTGCCCGGCGCCTCGATTCGCCGCATGGCCTGCGGGCCCAGGCGCTACCTGCGCAAGGAGCTGCTCTGGCCCTATCTCGATGAGTTGGCCGATGCCCTCGCCGAGGCCCTGCTGGCCCAGCCGCGGCTGCCCGACTGGATCCATGCCCACTACGCCGACGCCGGTTATGTGGGGGCGCTGCTGCGCCGGCGATTGGGAATACCGCTGGTGTTCACCGGCCATTCGTTGGGTCGGGAGAAGCGGCGGCGCCTGCTGGCTGCGGGCCTGGAGGGTGCCCAGATCGATAGCCAGTATTCGATGGCCCGGCGCATTGATGCCGAGGAGCTGGCCCTGGCCCACAGCGATCTGGTGGTAACCAGCACATCTCAGGAGTTGGAGGAGCAATACGCCCGCTATGGCCGCTTCCGCGCTGAGCAGGCCCGTGTGATCCCGCCCGGTGTGGATAGTCGCCAGTTCTATCCGCCCCAGGCCGGCGCCGATGAAGCGGAGATCGAGCAGTTGATGCTGCCTTTCCTGCGTGATCCGGCCAAGCCGCCGCTGCTGGCGATCTGCCGTGCGGATCCACGCAAGAACATCCCGGCCCTGGTGGAGGTGTTCGGTCGTTCCGAGCGCCTGCGCCAGCTTCACAACCTGGTGTTAGTGCTGGGTTGTCGCGACGATCCCCGTCAGCTGGAGAAAGTGCAGCGGGAGGTGCTGCAGCAGGTGTTCGAGCTGGTGGATCGCTACGACCTCTATGGCCATGTGGCCTACCCGAAACAGCACCAGCGCAGCCAGATTCCGGAGATCTACCGCTGGGCCGCGCGCCTGGGGGGAGTGTTCGTGAACCCGGCCCTCACCGAGCCCTTCGGACTCACCTTGTTGGAAGCTGCCGCCTGTGGCCTGCCGGTGGTGGCCACCGACGATGGCGGCCCCCGCGACATCCTCCAGCGCTGCCAGAACGGTCGGCTGGTGGATGTGTCGGACCTCGACGCCCTGCAGAGCGCTGTGGAGGAGAGCCTGGCTGACTCCACCCGCTGGCGTCGCTGGCGCAACAACGGCATTGAGGCGGTGAGCCGCCACTACAGCTGGGATGCCCACGCCACCCACTATCTGGGGGAGGCGCTGGCCAGTGCCCACCAGGCCGCCAGCCTGCGGCCCGCCCGCTGGTTTTCCCAGGGGGAGGTGTGCGGCACCCGGCCTCCCCAGCGCTTGCTGGTTCTTGATCTCGACGCCAGCCTGGCCTCTCCCGAACCGTCCAGCCTGGAGGAACTGCGACGTCGCCTCGGCCAGGAGCCGGGGTTGGCGCTGGCCGTGTGCACAGGCCGCGGCTACAAGGCCGCCCGCCAGCGCTACAGCGAGCTCCATCTCCCCGATCCCTGCCTCTGGATCACCCAGTCGGGCACCGAGATCCATCACGCCACTCCGGCCGGCGACCTGCCGGATCACCACTGGCAGCGCCACATCGGTCGCCGCTGGGACCGCGCCGCTGTGGAGCGGGCGATGGCGGAGCTGGGCACCCGGCTGCGGCGTCAGCCGGAGGCCGACCAGGGTCCCTTCAAGGTGAGCTACACCCTCGAGGAGCCAGATCAGGGCATCATTCCGCTGGTGCGCCAGACCCTGCGCAGCCATGGCTTGCAGGCCCGGCCCCACCTGTTCCAGCACTGGTATCTCGACGTGCTGCCGCTCACGGCCTCCAAGACGGAGGCCCTGCGCTATGTGGCGCTGCGCTGGAAAATGCCGCTCACGTCGATCCTGGTGGAAGCCAGTCAGCAGGGCGACGGGGAGCTGCTGCGGGGTCTGCCGCTGGGGGTGGTGCCCGACGATCACGATCCGGCCCTCGACGTCCTGCGCAGCCATCGGCGCGTGTTTTTCTCCACTCGCCCCCAGGCCTGGGGCCTGCTCGAGGGCCTGGAGCACCACCGCTTCCTGCGTCGCTGAGGCCTGCTGCCGGTGAGGGCGGTCTAGAGCGCGGGCTCGGTGCTGTCCAGTCCGGCGTAGTGCTGGTTGCTTTCGGGCATCCAGTAGCTGAGGTCGTTGTGCCAGAACAGGCGCCCCGGCAGCTGGCTGGTGCTCAGCTTCGTGTTGGCCATGGCCGTGATCAGCTGGCCCAGTTCGATCGGGTTGAGATCGGTCTGGATGTCGCTGCCGGCGACCTTGAGCAGCTCCGGCAGTCGGGTGAGCGTGGTGGGATCGGCCAACTTGGTGAACACTGCTGCGAGGACCTGTTTCTGGCGCTCCATCCGGCCCAGGTCACCCAGTTCATCGTTGCGGTAGCGCAGGAAACCTTCCAGTTCCTCGCCCTTGAGCAGCTGCACACCGGGGTAGAGGTCGATGTAGAGCCCCTGGGCGTTGTCCACGTAATACATGCGCTTGGGCACATCCACTTCCACCCCGCCGATCGCCTCGGCCAGCCGCTCCACCGCCTGCAGATTCACGCGCAGATAGCGATCAACCTTCGCGTGGAGCAGGCTGCTGAGCTCCTGTTTCACGGCATCCATGCCGCCGAAGGCGTAGAGGGCGTTTGCCTTCACCACCCCAAACTTCTGCGACTCCACGAAGGTGTCGCGCGGCACCTGAAGCACTTCGGTTTTGCCGTCGTGCAGCTGCACGCTCAGCATCACATCGGTGTTGTCGCCCACGTGGTCGACGCCCAGCACCACGATGCGGCGATCGCCCCGGGCCACCGGGTTCACGATGCTGGCCAGGCTCTGGGGTGAGGGCAGCAGCTTGGGCAGGGGCCCGGCTAGGCCGTAGCCGAGGGCGATGCCCAGAGCAAAGGCCAGCAATGGCGGACGCCGTCGCGTCTGGGGACGCACACGCTGCTGACGTCGTTCATGCAGATCCGCCACCGGAGCTGACTGGCTGGTTGCTGTCTGGCGCTGTGGGGCCTCGAGCCGGGTCCGCTGCAGGCGGCGTCGCTCGGAGGGGTTGCGAGCGGAGCGGCTGCGACGCGGCGGGTTGGGGAGGGCCTGGCTCATGGCGCTGGGAGCTGGCCGCACCTTAAGTGCCCCAAACCCAGGGCACCAGCCCTGTTGTTGCGCTTTTGGCCGTGATTCAGCCGCCCACCTGCACCTGGATCCGGCTGGCGGCAGCATCGGCCCGCTGTCGGGCTTCGATCTCGCTGGTCCCTCGGGCCAGTGCCACCCCCATGCGCCGCTGGGGCCGGGCTTCCGGCTTGCCAAACAGCAGCACCTGGGTGTCGGGCTCGGTCAGCGCTTCGGCCACTCCGCTGTAGCTCACCGGCGCGCCAGCCGACTCGGCCAGGATCACCCTGCTGGCGGCGGGTCCGAGGCTGCGGATCTCCGGGATCGGCAGCCCCAGCACGGCGCGCAAATGCAGCTCAAACTCGCTCAGGTTCTGGCCCATCAGCGTGACCAGTCCCGTGTCATGGGGGCGGGGCGAGAGCTCGGAGAACACCACGTCCAGCTCACCCTGGGGGGTGCGGCAGAGGAAGAACTCCACGCCGAACAGGCCGGCGCCGCCCAGGTTGTCGGTGACGGTCCGGGCCATTGCCTCGGCGGTCGCCAGGGCTGCGGCGGGCATGGCGGCGGGCTGCCAGCTGCACTGGTAGTCGCCGCGCTCCTGGATGTGGCCGATCGGCGGGCAGAAGAGGGTGGGCCCCTGCCACTGCTTCACGGTGAGCAGGGTGATCTCCAGCTCGAACTGCAGGAATTCCTCCACGATCACGCGGGCGCCGGCACCGCGGGCGCCGGCCATGGCCGCCTCCCAGGCTGCGGCGATGCCCTCGGGCCCCTGCACCACGCTCTGGCCCTTGCCCGAGGAGCTCATCACCGGCTTCACCACCACGGGCCAACCCAGGGGAGCGGCAGCGGCGGCAAGCTCTTCAGCGCTCTCGGCGTAGGCGAAGCGGGCTGTCCGCAGGCCCAGGTCCCCGGCAGCCAAATCGCGGATGCGATCGCGGTTCATCGTCACCGCCGTGGCCCGGGCGGTGGGAATCACCCGCAGGCCCTCGGCCTCCAGCTCGGCCAGGGCATCCACAGCCAGGGCTTCGATCTCAGGGATCACCAGATCGGGCTGGTGGCGGCGCACCACGGACATGAGGGCCTCGCCCTCGGTCATGGCCACCACCTCGGCGTCATCGGCCACCCGCATTGCCGGGGCCCCGGCGTAGCGGTCAACGGCGATCACACGGCAGCCCAGCCGCTGGGCGGCGATCGCCACCTCCTTGCCGAGCTCGCCGCTGCCCAGCAGCATCAAGGTGCGGGGCAGGGTGGTGCTTGCGCTGGCGAGATTGGCCATCACGGGCGCCCGGTCGGTTCAGAATGCGCCGATCCTCCTGCAGCGGCGTGGTGCTGTCAGCGTTGACCCTGGGCTTCAGCACGGCTGGTGATGCCGCCAATGGCCTGCTGTTCGGCTGGGACATCGCCGACATGCAGCGGTGGGCCCTGATTTATCTGGGCGTCTCCTCGCTGGCTTTTGTCCTGGTGTGGGTGGTGGGTTATCTGCGTCGCAGCTGAGTCAGGAGGTTCTGCGGCTTTGGCGCGCTACGGCAGGAGCGTGAGCTGTCGCACCGGCGATTCTTCGCTCACGAAGCCGTAGGCCTCAAACACCGCCGGATCCGGATGGGTGATGTGCTGGCCGTCACTGTGACGCTCAAGACGGAACCCTTCATTGGCCATGCGCCGCATCAGCGCCGCCGCTTCCTCGAATCGCGCCGCCATGGCTTCGAGGCTGGCGCAATCGGCCGTGAGGCCGGCCTCCTTCCAGATGAAATACGCCATCAGGGGAGCAGCACCAGTCCCAGCACTACCAGTATCAGGCTGATCAGCCAGAAGCGGATCACCACCTGCTGCTCTCCCAGGCCGCCCAGCTCGAAGTGGTGGTGCAGCGGTGCCATGCGAAACAGACGCCGGCCCTGGCCGGTGGCGGGGTTCTTGGTGGCCTTGAACACCCACACCTGCAGGATCACCGACAGCGATTCAGCCAGAAACACACCGCCCATCAGCAGCAGTGGCCAGAGGCTGTTGGAGAGCAGGGCCACCGCAGCCAGCGACGCGCCCATGGCCAGGGAGCCGGTGTCTCCCATGAACAGCCGGGCCGGGTTGCGGTTGAAGGCCAGAAAGCCCAGCCAGCAGCCCGCCATCGCCACGCAGAAGCCAGCCAGGGCCGGATCTCCCTCATGCCCCCGCAGCATCAGCTGCAGACCCATGCCCGTGAACACCACGGCGCCGCAGCCCGCCGCCAGGCCATCGAGGCCATCGGTGAGGTTGGTGGCGTTGCTCTCGGCCAGGAACACAAACAGGCCCAGGGGCCAGATCAGCCAGCCCAGGGGCAGCACCCAGCCCAGGGGCAGGGCCACGTCACCGGCATGGGCACCGCCCAGCCACTGGCCTGCCGCTGCCCAGATCAGAAACAGCACGGCCGCAGCCGCCTGAAGCAGCAGTTTGCCCCTGGGGCTGAGTCCCGTGTTGTGGCGGCGTGTGAGGCTGCGCCAGTCGTCTACGGCTCCGATCGCCATGGTGGCCAGGGTGACGGCGGCCACCCCAAGCAGCCGCGGGTCACCGGGGCTGATCAACCCTCCCACGATCACGCCCACCGGCACCACCAGCAGGCCGCCCATGGTGGGGGTGCCCGCCTTGCTCAGGTGGGCCTGGGGCCCCTCCTCGCGGATCACCTGTCCCAGCTTGAGAGCTCGCAGCCTGGGAAGTCCCCAGGCCGTGACAGCCATGCTGATGCCAGCCGCCAGCAGCAGGGGCGGCGTGAGCAGGGAATTCGCCACCTTCCAGTCGCTGAGCAGGCACGCCGCCAACAGCACAAAACCCAACAGGGCGGCTGCCTGGCCACCGCTGCTGGGTTTGGAGTGAACGCGAACTGGTGGGTTCAAGGGAATGGGGAACTGTTGGCCCAGTTTCCCCTGCTCGCCAGCGGTTGGCTTGCCTCAGTCTTCCCAGTCTTCCTCGGTCTGTTCGTCGGCGGCGTTGTACTCCTCCTTCTCGCCCATCAGGGCGGAGAGCTCTTCCTCTTCCACCGTGCTCACATCGGCGCTGGCGGTGTCTTCGTCGGCCACCAGGCGACCGCTGGTCTCAAGCCAGCTCAGCAGGTCGGGTTCATCCCGTAAGGGCAACACCGGCGCTGGCTCGTTGCGGCCGTAGCGGGTGAGGGAGGGGTTAATGGTGTCGAGGATGCCGGCGCTATCGGTCGTGAGCTTGCTCATACAGGCTTAAACCAGCCGCAAACCAATCACCGATCATAGACGTCGCTGATGACCTTCCCTAAAACCACAGCTGTGCTGCGACTCTGGGCCCTGGCCCTGGCCATCAGTGCCGGCCTGGTGGCCGCCGGGTTGCGCTGGCCCCAGCCACTCCATCCGCGTGGCGATGTGGTTGCGTTGCTGCTGCTGGGCCCGCCCCTGTTGATGGCCCTCTGGTTGCTGAGTCGCTGGCGCCTGGACCCGCCAGGCACTTCAGGCGAGGGGGCTCACCCCGACAGGGGAGAATCGATCGATTGAACGCACGGAGTCGCGTTGATGGGTCGGGCCAAGAGGGCGGTGCTGGCGTATTCCGGCGGCGTGGATACCAGCGTCTGCATTCCCTACCTGAAGAACGAGTGGGGTGTGGAGGAGGTGATCACCTTCGCCGCCGACCTGGGCCAGGGCGATGAACTGGAGCCGATTCGCCAGAAGGCGCTGGATTCCGGCGCCAGCCAGTCGATCGTGGGCGACCTGATCGAGCCCTTCATCACCGAATTCGCCTTCCCGGCGATCCGTGCCAACGCGCTCTACGAGGGCCGCTATCCCCTCTCCACCGCCCTGGCCCGGCCCCTGATCGCCCGTCGCCTGGTGGAGATTGCCCGCGAGGTGGGCGCCGATGCGGTGGCCCACGGCTGCACCGGCAAGGGCAACGACCAGGTGCGCTTCGATGTGGCGATCGGCGCCCTGGCACCCGACCTCAAGGTGCTCACCCCGGCACGGGAATGGGGCATGAGCCGCGAGGAGACGATCGCCTATGGCGAGCGCTGTGGCATCCCCTCGCCGGTGAGCAAGAAGTCGCCTTACTCGATCGATCTCAACCTGCTGGGCCGCTCGATCGAGGCCGGCCCCCTCGAAGATCCCAACGTGGAGCCTCCCGAGGAGATCTATGCCCTCACCGTGAGCGTGGAGGCCGCTCCTGATCAGGCCCAGGTGGTGGAGATCGGCTTCGAGCAGG
>JBILDP010000155.1:0-5436 GCA_044352535.1 Prochlorococcaceae cyanobacterium | reverse complement strand
TCGAGCTTGGGCAGCATCACATCGAGCACCACCAGGTCGGGCTGCTCCTGGTGAAACACGCTGAGGGCCTCCTCGCCATCCTCGGCACAGATCACGCGATAGCCCGCCAGCTGCAGCCGCATCACCAGCACCCGCCGCACCGCCGCCTCGTCGTCGACGACGAGCACGGTGGCCTTGGGATCAGCTGGCGGGTTCGGCATGTCCGCAACGGGCATGGGCGAGGCGCCGGCATGAAGAATCGCAACCATACCCCTGAAGCAGCCCTCCAGTCAGCCCAAAAGCGCTCCAACAGCGAGGAAGTGGGCAGATTTAAGGATTTCTGCAGGAACAGACAGATCGGTGGCGACCTGCTAAGGCCAGCGTGCCGCGGCGTAGCTGTTCCATTCCCGCTCGGCCGCCGCCAGGGCCGCATCGCTGTCGAGCTCGCCCAGCATCGACCGCTGCAGCTGGGTGTACACGATCGCCTGCAGTCGCTTCACGCCGGGGATGGCCGGCACCAGCACCCGGGCCTGCTCCAGGGTGCGGGCCGAGAGCAGCCGGGCCTGGCGCACCAGCGGCGGCTCCTGCGCAGCCGTGCTGGGGTCGCCCAGGCGTTGCTCCAGGGCCACCAGGGCCGCGCTGGCGGAGGGCAGCACCCGGGCCTGCTCGGCGAAGCGCAACTGGTTGGTGGCGTTGGTGAGAAACAGCCCGAAGCTCACCGCCTCAGCGGGCCGAACGCTCTGGCGCGGCACCACCAGGTTCATCACCGCCACGTTGGCCTCGCCGTCGGCGCCGGTGATCGGCGGGAAGGGGGCCGTGCGGGCAGCCACGCCGGGGGCGTTGGTCTGCAGGTTGCGCAGGAAATCGGGACCGGTGGCCACCTGGGCCAGATCCCCCGCCTGGTAGAGCTCGATGGCGCGGCGGTAGCCCTGGCTCACCACCTCCCGCGGCAGCAGGCCGCGGCGGTAGAGGTCGCTCCAGAAGGCGAAGGCGGCGCGGCCGGCGGAGCTGTTGAAGGCGGCGCGGCGGCGGCCATCGAGCAGCTGCACCCCCATCTGCACCAGGGTCTCGAGCAGCTCGGCCGAGTCGTCGGGCACCACGGTCATGAACAGGGCATAGCGACCGGTGCGGCGCCGCACCGCCTCGGCGTAGGCGGGCAGCTCCTGCCAGCGCCGCGGCGGCGCGGCATAGCCGGCCCGCTCCAGCAACTGGCGGTTGGCCATGGTGATGCGGGCCGTGAGATACCAGGGAATGGCGAACTGCTCGCCCTCCTGCTGGCCGGCCTGCCAGATCGACGGCAGATAGGCATCCGCCGCACCCGCCGGCAGCACCGGGCCCAGATCGAGCAGCCCCCCCTTGCTGGCCAGATTGGCGGCGAAGGGAGGGTTCAGGTTCACCAGATCGGGCGCGCTGCGGGCATACACGGCCGCCAGCAGCTTGCGCTCCACCGAGCTCCAGGGCACGTCGGTCCAGCGCACCCGCACGCCCGGATGGTCGCGCTCCCAGGCCGCGATCACCGCGCCGATGTAGTCGTTGAACTTGGGGGCCAGATCCAGGGTCCAGAACTGCAGCTCCCGGGCTCCGGCCGCGGGCCTGCGGCCACCGCAGGCCGCCAGCACCGCGGCGGCGGCCCCACCGCCCAGGGTCTGCAGGAAGCGCCGGCGCTCCAGGGTCATGCTCATCGCGTTCACAGTCATGCGGTGAATGGCAGCCATGGGGTGATCAGCTGCGCAGGCCCGCTGCGGGCCCGAAGGCCTGGCTGGAGCGGCGCCAGAGCAGCAACTGGAGTGAACAGAGCAGCGGTGCCAGCAGGGCCGTGATCAGGCTCTGGGCCAGCACGGTGCGCCAGGTCACCGGATCCTGCAGCTGCCAGAACCACTGCTGCAGGGCCAGCGTGGCGCCCAGGGCGGCGCTGCCCAGCAGGGCCAGCAGTCCCAGGCTGAAGCTGCGCTGGATGCGGCTGCCGCGGCCGAGGCGCCCCCACCACCAGCCGAGCACCAGCAGGGCCGGCAGCTGGCTGAGCGGCCCGGGGTGGAGGCCATCGAGCAACAACGCCACACCCAGGCCGGCCAGGGCGCCGGAGAGGGGCCCATCCACCAGCGCCCACGGCAGCAGCCACAACACGGCCCAGCTGGGGGCCACCCCCGCCAGCTTCAGGATCCCCGGAGAAGCCAGGGTGAGCAGGGGCACCACCAGGGCCGTGGCCACGCACCAGCGCTGGCGTGCCAGGGCGATCATCGCTTCACCCCCCGGCGCAGGCGCACCTGCACCCAGTCGATCGCCTCCAGGGGGGCGCTGAGCTGCACCACCGCCTCCGGTGCCGGCACGGCCTGGTCGTCTACCGACTGCACCACCCCCACCGTGAGGTTGGGGGGCACCAGGGTGCTGGCCGGCGACGTGGTGACCACATCGCCGGGCCGCACGCCGGGATCCTTTTCGATGAAGCGCAGCAGGGGCCGGCTGGTGCCGGTGCCCACCAGCAATCCATGGCGCTGGCTGCGGCCCACCCACACCCCCAGCCGGCTGGAGCTGTCGGTGAGCAGGGTGACCCGGGCCGTGGTGGGCGTGACCGCACCCACCAGGCCGATCAGGCCACCCGGCGCCAGCACCGGATCCCCCGGGGCCAGGCCGGCGAGCGAGCCCCGACCCAGCAGCAGCTGCTGCCACCAGCCACCGAGTTCACGGGAGATCACCGCCGCGGTGACATCGGCGCCGGATTGCTGCTCCAGGGCCAGCAGCTGGCGCAGGCGCTGGTTGTCGCGCTCCAGCGAGGCCAGTCGGGCCTGCTGATCCAGGCGCTGGGCCGACTGGAGCCACTCACGCTGGGCCGTGCCCGGCCAGAACGGACGGCTGAGCAGGGCATAGGCATCGGCCAGCACGGCCCCTTTGCTGAGGCGCACCCCCAACAGAGCTGCAAACAGCAGCAGCCAGGGCGAGGCTGCACGGAGAAGCCGCAACGTGGGCAGCCGCCACCTGCGACCCGACTGCATGGGGGTCAGGCCACCTGGCGCACGAAGTCGGGCGTATCCAGCACGCGCTGCAGGCGCTTGTAGTCCTCCAGCACCATGCCGCAGCCGTTCACCACGCAGAGCAGCGGGTCTTCGGCCACGTGGGTGAGGATGCCGGTCTCGTGGCTGATCAGGTCGCTGATGCCACGCACCTGGGCGCCGCCACCGGCGAGCATGATGCCGCGATCCACGATGTCGGCCGCCAGCTCGGGCGGCGTGCGCTCGAGGGTGCGCTTCACCGCCTCCACGATCACGTTGAGGGGCTCGGCCATCGCCTCGCGGATGTCGCCGGCACGCACGTTGATGGTGCGCGGCAGGCCGGAGAGCAGGTGCAGGCCGCGCACGTCCATCGAGGTCTCGTCGTGGACCTCGTCGGGGAAGGCGGAGCCGATGCGGATCTTGATGTCTTCGGCGGTGCGCTCACCCACCACCAGGTTGTGCACCTTCTTGAGGTAGGTGCCGATCGCATCGCTGAGCTCATCGCCGGCCACCCGCACCGACTCGCTCAGCACGGTGCCACCCAGCGACAGCACGGCCACCTCGGTGGTGCCGCCGCCGATGTCCACGATCATCGTGCCCACGGGCTCGGTGACCGGCAGGCCGGCGCCGATGGCGGCCGCCACCGGCTCATCGATCAGGTGCACTTCGCGGGCACCGGCGAGGCCGGCCTCACGCACGGCCCGGCGCTCCACGCCGGTGACGCCGCTGGGGATGCCGATCACCAGGCGGGGCGCCACGATGCCGCGGCCGTCGTTGCCCTTCTGGATAAACGACTTGATCATCTGCTCGGCCGCGTCGAAGTCGGCGATCACGCCGTCGCGCAGCGGGCGCACCGCCCGGATGTTGCCCGGGGTGCGGCCCAGCATCAGCTTGGCCTCCTCACCCACCGCCAGGCAGGAGTTGCGCTCGAGGTCGAGCGCCACCACCGAGGGCTCCTGCAGCACGATGCCCCGGCCGGAGACGTACATCAGGGTGTTAGCCGTGCCCAGGTCGATACCGATGTCGCGGGAGAACTGGAATCGACGGAAAAACACGAAGGGGCGGCCGGCAGAGGCCGAATCATAGGTGTGGTGTGACAGCCGGCCCCTGGGGTGGAACTGATCTGAGGTGGTGCCCCGAGGGGGTGCCGCATCATTGATCCACAAGCAAGGAGACACGCCATGGGCGTCAATTCCGTCACCCTCGTCGGCCGGGCCGGCCGCGATCCCGAAGTGCGTTACTTCGAATCGGGCAGCGTGGTGGCCAACCTCACCCTGGCGGTGAATCGCCGCAGCCGCGACGACGAACCCGACTGGTTCAACCTGGAGATCTGGGGCAAGCAGGCCCAGGTGGCCGCCGACTATGTGCGCAAAGGGTCCCTGCTGGGCATCATCGGCAGCTTCAAGCTCGACCGCTGGACCGACCGCGCCTCCGGCGAGGAGCGCACCAAGCCCGTGATCCGCGTGGATCGGCTGGAGCTGCTGGGCTCCAAGCGCGACAGCGAGGCCATGGCCGGCAGCTTCGGGGGCGGCGGCTTCGGTGGCGGTGAGCCCAGCGAGGAGGAAGTGCCGTTCTGAGTTCTGCCCAACAAAAAGCCCAGGCGGGCCTTCGGGCCTGCCTGGGCAGCAACGGACATGGTGGGTGATGGGACGCGACTGACCTCAGTCGCGCCGACCAAAGCCCGGATCAGTAGCGGTAGTGCTCGAGCTTGTAGGGGCCTTCCACGGGCACGTTGATGTAGGCGGCCTGCTCGGCGGTGAGCTCGGTGAGCTTGGCGCCGATCTTCTCGAGGTGGAGGCGAGCCACCATCTCGTCGAGGTGCTTGGGCAGCACATACACCTCGTTCTTGTACAGCTCACCCTTGGTGAACAGCTCGATCTGGGCCAGCACCTGGTTGGTGAACGAGTTGCTCATCACGAAGCTGGGGTGACCGGTGGCGCAGCCCAGGTTCACCAGACGGCCCTCGGCCAGCAGCAGGATCTTGTTGCCGCTGGGCAGGGTGATGTGATCCACCTGGGGCTTGATGTTGTCCCAGGGGTACTGCTTCAGGGAAGCCACATCGATCTCGTTGTCGAAGTGGCCGATGTTGCACACGATCGCCTGATCCTTCATCTGGATCAGGTGCTCGTGGCGAATCACCTGGAAGTTGCCGGTGGCGGTCACGAAGATGTCAACGTCGCGCACCACGTCGTCGAGACGCACCACGCGGTAGCCCTCCATCGCCGCCTGCAGGGCGCAGATCGGATCGATCTCGGCGATCATCACGGTGGCGCCGAGGCCGCGCAGCGACTGGGCCGAACCCTTGCCCACATCGCCGTAGCCCAGCACCAGGGCCACCTTGCCGGCCACCATCACGTCGGTGGCGCGCTTGATGCTGTCCACGAGCGACTCGCGGCAGCCATAGAGGTTGTCGAACTTGCTCTTCGTCACCGAGTCGTTGACGTTGATCGCCGGGAAGGGCAGTTCGCCG
>JBILDP010000154.1:0-5460 GCA_044352535.1 Prochlorococcaceae cyanobacterium | reverse complement strand
CCTGGCGGCGGTGGTGCAGACCCACACTCGCCGCACCAACCTGGGTCTGTTCAGCCTCTTCCAAAGCCGGATCGGCGGCCAGCGGTTGCTCGATTGGCGTGTGCCCCGCTTCCATGCCCTGGTGCTGGGTGCCGGCGGGCAGTTTGTGGTGCTGCATGCCGACCAGGCTGGAGCCACTCAGGACGGGAACGCTCCAGGCTGGTTCCGGCCATGACAACGGTCCTGACAGCGTCCCTGGCTCTGAAGATGCCCCGGACCCTGCTGGATCCGCGGCTGGATCTGGGGCCGACCGGTGCCGATGGACTGGTGGCGGTGCAACTGGAGCAGCGCGATGGGCTGGTGAGCGATCTGCGCCCCCTCGTTAGGGACCATCTGCCCAGTGCCCATCTGCCCAGTGCTGATCCAGCCAGGGGTGATCAGCGCTCCGGCGAGCCCACCCTGCCCCTGGCGCTCACGCCGCTGGTGGAGCCCCATGCCCACCTCGACAAGTGCTTCAGCGCCGAGGCCTTCCCCAACTGGGACGGCACCATGGCCGCTGCCCTGGCGCTCAACCAGGCCGAATACCAGCAGCGCAGCCACGCGGTGGTGCTTCAGCGGGCCGAGCAGGCCCTGCAGCGGGCCTGGCGCCAGGGTCTGCGTGCGATCCGCAGCCACATCGACAGCGTGGGCCCCGGAGCCCGGCCCAGCTGGGAGGCCCTGCTGGAGCTGCGGCGGCAGTGGGCCGATCGCCTGGACCTGCAGCTGGTGGCCCTGGCGCCGGTGCGTCACTGGCTCATGGCCGAGGGTGTGCAGCTGGCCCGCTGGGTGGCTGAGCGAGGTGGGCTTCTGGGCGGGGTGATCGGCCCGCCCTACGCCGGTGGCCCCGGCGACCGCCAGGCGCTGGAGGCCCTCCTGGGGCTGGCCGAACAGCTGGGTTGCGGGGTGGATCTGCACGTGGACGAGGCCGATCGCCAGCCCGGCCGGGGCGTGGCCCTGGTGGCCGCGGCGGCCCGGCGGCTGAACACCACGGTGCCGATCACCTGCAGCCACGCCAGCAGTCTGGCCCTGCTGGGGGAGCGGGGCCAGCGGCGCCTGGCCGAGCAACTGGCGGCGGCCGGGATCGCCGTGGTGGCCCTGCCCAGCACCAACGCCTGGCTGCTTGGCAGGCGCACGGGGCGCACGCCGCTGCTGCGGCCCCAGGCGCCGATCCATGAACTGCAGCGGGCCGGGGTGGCTGTGGCTGTGGGTGGCGACAACGTGCAGGACCCCTGGTTTCCCGGAGGTGACTTCGATCCGATCGAGCTGCTGCGCTTCAGCGTGGTGGCGGCCCATCTGCATCCCTGGCGGCGTCTGGGCCTGGCCCCCTTCACCACCGGCGCCGCCCAAGTGCTGGGGCTGGCCTGGGACGGGGTGCTGCGCCGTGGCGGTCCGGCCGATCTGGTGATGCTGGCGGCCTCCAGCTGGCCGGAGCTGCTGGCTCGCACCCCCCAGCGGCGGGTGCTGCGCCATGGCCAGTGGCTGGAGCCCGCCGACGATGGGCAGGTACGACGCCTGCTGCCCCATGGCTGAACCCGTTTTGCCTGCGGTACCGCAGCTGCGTGCCCTGCCGACTCGGCCCAGTGAAGGCCAGATCGCGGCCCTGGCGGCGGAGCTGCGGACCGCGGATCCGGCCCTCAGGCTCGTGGCCGCTGATCAGCTCGGCCAGTTGGAGCGCTTCTCGCGCGACTTCTTCGACTACTCGCCCGTGCTCATCCCCCAGCTGCAGGGCCAGCGGGCCCAGCTGGTGGCCCTGGCCACCACGGTGGATCAGGTGCGCCTGGTGGCCGGGGCCTGCAGCCGCCACCGGGTGCCGCTCACCGTGCGCGGTGCGGGCACCGGCAATTACGGCCAGTGCGTGCCGCTCTGCGGCGGGCTGGTGCTCGATCTCACCGGTCTTCATCGCCTGCGCAGCCTCGATGGAAACACCGGTGTGCTGGAGGTGGAGGCCGGCATGCTGATGGGCGAGCTGGAGCGGCAGCTGGCCGCACAGGGGCGGGCCCTGCGGCTGGTGCCCAGCACGGTGCGCAGCGCCACGATCGGCGGCTTCATCGCCGGTGGATCGGGCGGCATCGGCTCCCTGCGCTGGGGCTTTCTGCGCGACCCGGGCAACCTGCTGGGTCTGGAGGTGGTCACGCTGGAGCCCGAGCCCCGGCTGCTGCGGCTGGATGCCGCCGCCAGTGAGCCGCTGAATCACGCCTACGGCACCAATGGCATCCTCACGGCCCTGCGCCTGCCCACCTGTGCGGCGATCGACTGGGTGCAGGTGGTGGTGGGTTTCCGGCAGTGGCAGGACGCGCTGGCGGCGGCGCAGGCCCTGCTGCGCTCGGCCTTCGAGCTCCAGGCCCTCACCCTGCTCGATGACGCCGTGGTGCCGGCGATGCCCTGGCCGCAGGATTGTGCTGGGCCTGCGGGCGAGCAGCGGCTGTTGCTGCTGGCTGCGCCCGGTGCCCTGGAGCCCCTGGTGCCCTGGCTGGAGAGCCATGGCGGCCAGCTGCTGCACCAGCAACACCAGAGCCGCAGCAAGGGCATTCCGCTGCGGGAGCTGTGCTGGAACCACACCACCCTGCACTGGCGGGCGGCGCACTCCGGTTGGACCTACCTGCAGCTGTTGTTGCCTCAGCCGGAAGGGCCCTGCCTGGAGGAGTTACGCCGCCGCTGGGGGGAGGCGATCCGCTGGCACCTGGAGGCGGTGAAGCACCAGGGGGCGCCGCGGCTGGCCTGCCTGCCGCTGGTGCGGTGGCAAGGGGAAGAACAGCTGGAGCGGTTGATCGCCGACTGCCGCGAGCTGGGCGCATTCCTGTTCAACCCCCACGTGCTCACGGTGGAAGACGGGGGCCTTGGGGTGGTCGATGCCGACCAGGTGGCCGCCAAGCATGCCCACGACCCGGCAGGCCTGCTCAATCCCGGCAAACTGCGCGGCTGGCTGGAGGGGCTCTGAGCGTTTCGTCCGCGTGGCTCAGCAGCCCAGGCTCAGGCGGGTATCAGCCCCGGTCGAGGGGTTGGTGCCCTCGGCGTCGCGGCAGAGGCTGCGCTGGTCGACGCGGTCGATCAGCGCATCGGTGAAGTCGGCATTGGTCACCGTGGCACCGGCGAAGCTGCTGCCGGCGGCGATCACACCGCTGAGGTTGGCACCGCTGAAATCGGCACCGGAGAAGTCCACCTTGTCCATCAGGGCGCCGCTGAGGTCGGCGCCGCTGAAGTTGGCCTCCGGGAAGGATGCCTGGGTGAGGATCGCCCCGTGCAGGTTGGCGCCGGCGAAGTTGGCGTGGCGACCGGCGGCGCCGGCGAAGGAGGTGTTGGCCAGGTCCTGGCCGGAGAAGTCGGCCTCGTTCTGGTTGGTGAGCGTGTAGTCGACTCCCGAAAACTCGGCCTGGGCCGGTGTGGGCAGCGCCACCAGGACCAGAGTTAGGGCGAGCGCCAGGCCCAGCCAGGTCTGGAGCAACAACCTCTGCGCGGGGTGGGGCATGGCGAGCAGGACCGGGATTTCACTCTGGCGCCTCAAGGGCCGGGGTGTTCCAGCGCCAGCAGAGCACCGATCAGATAGAGCGAGCCCGCCAGGATCACTCGCCGCGCGGCCGGTCCCGTTGCCGGCGCGGCGGCAGCCGCGGCTGAGAGTCCCGCGGCCAGATCCGGGGCGCCCGTGAGTTGCGCCGCCTGGGCCGGACAGGTTTCGGCCAGCTCGGCGGCGCTCCAGCTGGCATGGCCGGGCACCGGCACGATCCAGGCCCGGTCGCCGCGGGCCAGCAGGGTGCTCACGAGCTCCGGTGCCTGCTTGTTGGCAAGCATGCCCAGCACCCAGTGGCGGGGGCCCTCGCTCAGGCCATGGCGCCTGGGATGGGCGTCGAGTTCGGCCCGCAGGGCAGCGGCGGCCGGCGGGTTGTGGGCCCCATCCACCAGCAGCGGGATGCCGCCCCACTGCAGCTGCTGCAGCCGGCCGGGCCAGCGGGCCGCGGCGAATCCAGCCCGGATCCCACGCGGGGTGATGGGCCACCCTTGCTCCCCCAGCACCTGCAGCATGCCCAGGGCCACGGCCCCGTTGGCGGCCTGCACGCTGCCCGCCAGGCCGCAAGGGCTCCAGGCTCCCTCGATCCGGAGGCTGCCATCCGCCGCCCGGGCCAGGGGGGCCACCCAGCGCAGCTCAGCACCGGTGGCGCGGGCCTGGTGCTCCAGCACCGGAGCCACCTCCGCAGCCTGGGGGGCGCTGATGGCCACCATTCCCGGCCGGAGCACGCCGGCCTTCTCGGCGGAGATGCTGGCGAGGTCGGGCCCCAGAAACTCGCAGTGATCGAGCCCGATCGAGGCAAAGCCGACCACGGATCGCCTGGGATGGCAGGTGGTGGCATCGAGCCGACCCCCAAGCCCCACCTCCAGCACCACCAGTTCACAGTCCGATTCGGCGAAGGCCAGGAAGGCGGCAGCCGTCACTAGCTCGAATGGGGTGAGGCCGTGGCGCTCTGCGGTGGGCCTGGCCGCCTCCAGCTGGCGGCGCAGCTCAGACGGGGCGATCGCAGCGGGCCCCAGGCGGATGCGTTCGGTCCAGCTCACCAGGTGGGGCGAGGTGTAGAGCCCGGCCTGGATCCCGTTTGCCAGCAGCCCCTGGTGCACCAGGGTGGCGATCGAGCCCTTGCCGTTGGTGCCGGCCACCTGCACGGCGGCGAAGCGGCGCTCGGGGTGGCCCAGTTCGGCCAGGGCCGCCTGCAGGCGCTCCAGGCCGAGGTCCACGCCGCGGCGGCTGAAGGGCTCGATCAGGTCGGCGAAGGGATCGGTGGAGGGATCTGGGGCGGCCGTCACGGCGGCTCAGGCCAGGCTCAGCAGAGCACGCTCGAGCTTGGCCACAGCCCGGCGCAGGTGGCGGGGCTTGATCACCAGCGGTGGCACAAGCCGCACCACCGAGGGGCCGGCGGGCACCAGCAGCAACCCTTCAGCCAGGGCCGCCTTCACCACCGCGGGGGCCTGCGGCGCTTCCGGCCGCAGCACCAGGCCCTGCAGCAGGCCCCAGCCGCGGCTGCCCTCCAGCAGGGATGGGTGGCGCGCCACCAGTTCGGCCAGCAGCTGCTGCAGCAGCGCACCCATGGCCTGCACGTGGGGCAGCAGCCGGCGGCGCTCCAGCTCGGCCAGCACCGTGAGGCCGGCGCGGCAGGCAAAGGGATTGCCGCCGAAGGTGCTGGCGTGCTCGCCGGGACGGAAGTGATCCACGCTGCGCTTCACCGCCAGGGCGCCGATCGGGATGCCACCGCCCAGGCCCTTGGCCAGGGTGATGGCGTCGGGTTCCACCCCCAGTTGCTGATAGCCCCAGAGGGTGCCGCTGCGGCCCACGCCGATCTGCACTTCATCGAAGATCAGCAGGATCTGCTTCGCGTCGCAGAGCTGGCGCAGGCGGCGGAAGAAGGCCGGATCACCCGGGATCACGCCGCCCTCTCCCTGAAGGGGTTCGATCAGCAC
>JBILDP010000153.1:0-5484 GCA_044352535.1 Prochlorococcaceae cyanobacterium | reverse complement strand
CCCGTGCCGGCCTGCTGCTGGAGCAGCTGCGCTGGTTCCAGCAGCGGGATCTGCAGATCCATGCCCAGGTGGTGGTGTGCCCCGGGCTCAACGACGGCCCGGCCCTGGAGCGCACCCTGCGGGATCTGGCGGATTTCGCCGGCGGCGATTGGCCGGCGGTGCTCTCGGCGGCGGTGGTGCCGGTGGGACTCACCCGCTTCCGCCCCCCCGGCGATGGCCTTTTGCCGGTGAACCGGGCGGCGGCGCGGGCGGTGATAGCCCTGGTGGAGCCCCTGCAGGCGGAGTTTCAGCAGCGGCTGGGCAGCCGTTTCGCCTGGCTCTCTGACGAGTGGTATCTGATCGCCGGCCTGCCCTTGCCGCCCCGGGCCGACTACGAAGACCTGCCCCAGCAGGAAAACGGTGTGGGCAGCATCCGCGCCTTCCTGGAGGAGCTGGATCGGGCTACAACCGATTTGCCCCAGCGGGTGGAGCGGCCGCGGCGGCTGAGCTGGGTGGTGGGCCAGCTGGTGGCTGAGGCCCTGGCCCCAGTGGTGGAGCGGCTCAACGCCGTGGAGGGAGTGGAGCTGCTGCTCCACGGCCTGCCCAGCCCCTACTGGGGCCAGGAGCAGGTGGTCACCGGTTTGCTCACCGGTGCCGATCTGCTCACGGGCCTGGCGGATCGTGATCTGGGCGAGGCCCTGCTGCTGCCGGCGGTGATGCTGCGCCAGGGGGAGCCGGTGTTTCTCGACGATCTGCGGCTCGAAGAGCTGGAGGCCCGCTTGCCCGTTTCGGTGCAGTTGCTGCATGGTGCGGCCGACCTTGTGGCCTGCTGCACCAGCGACTCGGATTTAGCTCACTAAGCTCACCCCATTCCGTCAGCATCTGGTGTGAGGCTCCCCACGGTTCGTCTGGCGCTGTGCGGCCTGGTTGGAGTGCCGCTGCTGGCGGTCGCGGTACGCGCCGAAGACAGCACGCCCCCTCCGGTTGAGCAGACTGCCGCGGCCGCCGCAACTCCCGTTGCCGTGCCCCTCGCTCCCGAGGTGAAGGGCGGTCGGCCCCGGCTCAATCCAACCCTGGTTGCACCTGCTGCAACAGACCTGGCGCCTGGGGTGGGTGACCTTCAGGCCCCAGCCTCGCTGGCCCTGCCCACCAAGCCCGAGCAGGTGCGTATTCAGGAGCTCAGGCCCATCAGCCTGGTGGAGGCTGAAAATCTCGCCGAGGTCAACAATCCCGAGCTCAAGGCTGTGGCCAGCCAGGTGGATCAGGCCCAGAGCGATCTGCGGGCTCAGATTGCCCTGTGGTATCCCACCCTTCAACTCCAGGCAGGCCAGGTGCCTGCCTTCACCACTGGTCAGATCAAGCAGGGCAGCCGCACGTCGCTGATCGACCGCTGGGATTTTGCCGCTTCACTCAACGCCCAGTGGGCCCTGATCAATCCCCAGCGTGTGCCCACGGTGGCCGCTGCCCGTGATCGGTTTGAGAGTGCCCGGTTTCAATACGTGATTGCCTTGCGCGACTTGCGCTTGCAGGTTGCCCAGGCCTATTTCAGGCTGCAGCAGGCAGATGATGGCGTGCGTATCGGCCAGGAGTCGGTGCGGGCTTCACTGGTGAGCCTGCGGGATGCCCGGGCCCGTTTCCAGGCCGGCGTGGCCACCAAGTTGGAGGTGCTGGAGGCGGAAACCCAGCTGGCCCGTGACCAGCAGCTCCTGGCCGAGTTCCTGGCAGCCCAGTCGGTGGCCCGTCGCACCCTGGCTGCCCTGCTCGATCTGCCCCAGACCGTGACGCCCAACGCCAAGGACCCCTCGCGGGTGCTGGGCGTGTGGCAGCCCTCGCTCCCACAGAGCATCGTGGCGGCCTACACCTTCCGGGAAGAGCTGGATCAGTCACTGCTGGCCATCTCGATCGCCAACAGCGATGCCAACTCGGCTCTGGCCAATGTGCAGCCCTTCCTCAATGTTTTCACAGCCTTTGGCTACACCAACTACTCGGGTGCTGAGCAGGGCTTCACAGCTCTGGGTAGCGACTCCGGTTCCGGCTACGACACGTCACTTGGGCTGAACTTTTCCTGGAACCTGTTCGACGGTGGCCGTTCGCGCGCTCAGTATCGCCAGCAGAAACAGGCAGCCCAGGAGGGCACCTACCGCTTCGCCCAGCGTCGGGATGACATCCGCCGCCAGGTGGAGGAGAGCTTCTACGAGCTCGAGAAGAACAACCGCAACATCATCACCACCTCCCGCGAGGTGATCTCGGCTCGCGAATCCCTGCGCCTGGCCCGCTTGCGCTTCCAGGCCGGTGTCACCACCCAGCGGGAGGTGGTCGACAACCAGCGTGATCTCACCCAGGCCGAGGTGCGCTATTCCAACGCCATCACCGACTACAACATCCGCCTGGCCGAGTTGCGCCGCCGCACGGGGCTTGATCAGGTGGTGGCCTGCTCCCCCCAGTCGTTGCCGGCCGTGAAGCCCACCGACTCCGCCGCCATTCCGGTGGAGCCCACGCCCCTGGTTCCCGCCTGCCAGGCCGCCATGCCTGGCGCCGTCTAGGGCATCGGTGGCCGCTGTGACCGCTGCCTCCTTGCCCCCCAACCAGCCCACTCTGGGCCTGATCTCCACCCTGCGGCTTGGCCTCTTCCAGGGCTGTCTGGGTTGTCTGGCCGTGATCTTCGCGGGCCTGCTCAATCGGGTGATGCTCAGCGAGCTGGCTTTCCCGGGGCTGCTGGTGGGAGGTGCTCTTGCCTTCGAGCAGTTCGTGGCCCCATCGCGGGTGCTGTTCGGCCAGATCTCCGACGCCCATCCCCTGGGCGGCCGACACCGGGTTCCCTACATCTGGCTGGGCACGCTGCTGTTCTGCGCCCTTGCGGTGCTCTCCGTCCCCCTGATTTTCCAGGTGGGAGAGCTCCTGCAGGCCGGCCAGCCCCTCGCCTTGACGGCCGGCGTGGCCGCCCTCTGTGGTCTGTTCGCCCTCTACGGGCTGGCGGTGTCGCTGGCCACCACGCCCTATCTGGCCCTGGTGATCGACCGCACCACCGAGCAGGAGCGTCCCAGGGCCGTGGGTCTGATCTGGTGCCTGCTCACGGTGGGCATCGTGGTTGGCGCGATCGCGATCGGCATCAGCCTGAGGGGCCTGGATGGCGTCACCGACCCGAGGGTGCTTGAGCCGGTACTCACGGCCTTCATGGCCAGGGTGGCAGCGGTGGTGCTGCTGCTCACGCTCGTGGCCACCATCGGGATCGATCGTTCCCACTCCAAGGCCGCGTCCACCAGCGGCAGCACTGCGCTCCGCGACGACGCCATCACCATGCGCCAGGCGTGGGCCCTGATCACCTCCAGTCGCCAGGTGCTGGTGTTCTTCAGCTTCCTGGTGCTGTTCACCCTCGGACTGTTTTTGCAGGACCCGATCCTCGAGAGCTACGGAGCTGAGGTGTTTGGCATGCCGATCGCCGCCACCGCCTCTCTCAATGCGGTCTGGGGCACCGGCACCCTGCTGGGTCTGTTGCTGGCCGGGCTGCTGATCGTGCCGCGGTTGGGCAAGTTGGCCACCGCCCGGCTTGGCTGCCAGCTGATCGCCGTGAGTCTGCTGCTGCTGTTGTTGGTGGGCTTCAGCGGCCGGGTGTCGCTGTTGCAGCTGGTGATGCTGCTGTTCGGCCTGGCTGCGGGCATCGGCACCAACAGTGCCCTGGTGCTGATGCTCGATCTCACCTTGCCGGAAGCCGCGGGCACCTTTGTGGGCGTCTGGGGTCTGGCCCAGGCCCTTTCCCGAGCCCTGGGCAAGGTGGTTGGGGGCGGTTTGCTGGATCTGGGGCGTGTTCTGCTGCAGGGTGCTGGGCTTGGCGGCGAAACCTTCCCCCCCTATGCCCTCGTGCTCAGCGTGGAGCTGCTGGTGGCTCTGGCGGCTTTGTGGATGCTCAGCCGGGTCAACCTGCGCCAGTTCAGAGAAGATACGGGCAGGAGTCTCAGCAAAGTGCTGGCCCTCGAGCTCGGATGACCACCGCCCTCTGCCCCCCTGATCTCCATCCCGGCCTGCTGGGCCTGATCGATCGGGTGGCGGAGCGGCAACGCCGAGATTTCGGCCACATGGCCTCCGACCTCAAGGCCGACGGCAGCCTGATCACCGCCTGCGACCGCTGGAGCGACGCCACCTTGGTGGAGGGCCTGGCCGAGCTGTTCCCCGGGGAGGGGGTGCTGAGCGAAGAGGGTGACAAGCGCGTTCCGCTCAGCCCGGCTTACTGGGTGGTCGATCCCCTGGATGGCACCACCAACTTCGCGGCGGGCATCCCCTACTGGGCGATCTCCCTGGCCAGGTTTGAAGCCGGGGTCCCCGTGCTGGCAGTGCTGGATGTTCCTCCCCTGCGTCAACGGATCGTGGCGATCCGCGGCCGGGGCGCCTGGCGCAATGGCAAACCCCTGCAGCCACCGTCGCTGCAGAGACATCCCGCCGGCTGCGCTTCGCTTTGCAGTCGCTCGATCGGTGTTCTGCAGAAGCTCCCTCAGCAGCGCTTCCCCGGCAAGATCCGGCTACTGGGCGTGGCCAGTCTCAATCTGGTGAGCGTGGGGATGGGTCAAACCGTGGCAGCTCTGGAGGCAACACCCAAGATCTGGGACCTGGCCGCGGCCTGGCTGGTGCTCAGCGAACTGGGTTGCCCAATGCGCTGGCTGCAGCAATCCCCCGAAGCCCTGGCTCCCGGCAGCGACCTCGCAAATGCCGACTTCCCTGTGCTGGCGGCCGATTCGCCGGAAACCCTCGAGCGGTTCCTGCCCTGGGGGCTTGCACTGGTCGCCTGAGGTGCTACCTTTTTGGACTGCGCCCCGGAAGCGGAGCGCAGCTTGCAACTGAAGAAGGCGAGAGCCGACGGTGTTGTAAGTTTTCTGAGTCGCCGAGAGGCGACGGCCCCGAGAGCTCCCGAGAGGACCAACGGAAGTTGGGAACCGAGGAGAGTGGAGGAGGCAGCACCTGGACAACTGAGAAGTTTAGGAACTGACGCTTTCACGGCGTCATGGCCTGGAGACGGAGCTGAAGCGGGTGACCTGAAAGGGAACCGGTGGAAGTGAGTCTAAGGGTTGTGACAGAAGCATGTCGTGAGGGTGTGAGGTCCCGTCAAAAGGAAGCGAGAGCTTCAGCGACGGAAGTCGCAGCGATGAAGGCTTTCAGGCCTGCACATCAAACCTTCTCACGAGGGGCGAAGTGCTGAAGAGCCTGAAGGGCGTAGTAATCGCAACCGGATCTGAGATCTGGGAAAGTCAGATTAAAAGAAATTTTAGTTTGCACTCTTTGAACCCTTCTGTCAGAGGAAGGAGGCTCCAACTGTCAGGTCTACGCCAGTGGATCGAGATGGGTGATGAGCAATTCATGTTGAGGTTGCTTTAGTGATCAAAAGGACATGAACTACAACGGAGAGTTTGATCCTGGCTCAGGATGAACGCTGGCGGCGTGCTTAACACATGCAAGTCGAACGAACCTTCGGGTTAGTGGCGGACGGGTGAGTAACGCGTGAGAATCTGCCCTCAG
>JBILDP010000020.1:0-17957 GCA_044352535.1 Prochlorococcaceae cyanobacterium | reverse complement strand
GGCCAGGTGGTGAACACCTACGCCGGCTATG
The DNA here is from genome assembly GCA_044352535.1 of Prochlorococcaceae cyanobacterium. GTDB lineage: Bacteria > Cyanobacteriota > Cyanobacteriia > PCC-6307 > Cyanobiaceae > NIES-981. The sequence continues at coordinate 17,926 of JBILDP010000020.1, read as the reverse complement.
TGTTTGACCTGCTCAGTGGGCGCCCACTGGCCCTGATCAGCCAGTACGACGCCACCACGGGGGATCAAGCCTGGACCGGTCTGAGCAGCGATCGACGGGCACCCTACTTTGATTTAGCCCCAGCCGGCAAATCAGCTGGAGTGGCCATTGCGGGACGTAGCTTTGTGCGCGGATCAGCAGCCGAAATCGCGCTGGCCAGCGATATCAACACCCTGCTCAACACAGACGCTGCCCTTGAACTGGTCGCGGTCAACAGGAATGGGCAGCGCCAGGTGGTGATGACACGGCCTGGACTGGGGGCAGGTGTACCCGATGGCTTTGCAGGACACCAAAGGCAGACCGGCTTGATCGGAAGGATCAATGACAACAGCGATGCGTATTCCTTTGCCCTGCGCAACCTTGCCACAGGTCAATCGACACCTCTGCGGGCCGACAAGCCCAGCCCGTCGGAGCAAACCTCAAACAACACGGCGTTTGTTCTGCGCAACGAACAAGGCACGGTGATCGCCACTGTCTCCACCTTCAGCGAGGCAGACGGCGGCAAACCGCAGGAGTTCACCGAGGAAGTTGTGAATCCAGCGTTTGGTGCCGATCCGGTGATCGGCATCAGCCTCTCCAGCCTGGGCACGGCCTTGAACGACACCAGTCGCGTCTTGCGCGTGCAATTGGATGTGTTCCGGGAGGCCGCCTTCGACAACCGCCTGGGCCTCTACCTGGCCGACAGGCAAACGCTCGCCCCACTCGACAAGGTGACCGGTGTGCCAATCTCCCAGGCACCAGCCGAGGCTTTGAGGCAACCCGGCAGCATTGCCGGCTGGTTGGGAGACGTGGTGGCCACGGGCGCCTCCCAGATCGAGGCCACCATCGCCATTCCAGACGCAGCCGATGCAAACACCATCGCGCTGTTGCCCTATCTGGTGGCGGGCGACTCCAGCAAAACGGTGATGCTGCCAGCCTCCACACTCAACCCTGATCAGGGAAGCCATCTACGCCTCCTGGGCCTCAATACGTTCGGCTTTGAAGATCGCTATGGACCAGGCAGTGATTGGGACTACGACGATGTGATCGCCAACGTGAGCAGCATGGAACTCACAACCACCTCAATCCCGATGGGCTAACGGCAACCGCGGTTGCGCTGACCTGACCAGGGACGTGGGCGAACAGGTGTTCGCTGGGGATCGGGAGCTGTGTCTGGATGGGGCCACGCCCTTCACCCGACGTCACCCAGATGAGTGGGACGGGCCCCAAATCCTCTGCATAGCTTGATCGATGCATCGGCAAGCAGGCGCGTCCTGTGCCCTGCATGCCCAAAGCGCGTTGCACCACAAGCCATGGCCCCAGCCATCTCCTACGCCTCCTTCATCGACACCGCCACGGACCTGGCTGGGCGCAGCTGGGCGGTGTGGGCGGAAAACGGGCTGCTCTACGCGGCCCACTGGGATGAGCAGGGCCAGCGCTGGGCCGACGCGGCGGCGATCAGCAACGCCACCGGTGGCCGCAATGTGACCCTCACGGTGGGCCAGGTGGCCCGCCGCAGCGAGGTGGGCCAGGACATGCCGGCCCTGGTGGTGACCTGGGAGAGCGGCCCCGACAACGACGCCGACGTGTACGCGGCGGTGGGCTTCCACCAGAGCGATGGCTCGATGCTCTGGTCAGATGCGGTGAATCTGCTGCCCGGCGGGGTGGCGGAGACCAACCACAGCATCGGCATCAGCGGCAACCGGCTGGTGCTGGCCACCGAAGCCCAGGCGGTGGTGAATCCGGTGAGCAGCGGCCCCACCGGCGCCCAGTCCTCCAGCTACCACGACAGCGACATCAACACCTACTCGATCGCGATCCAGTCGCGATCGAGCAATGCCAACACTGGCGACCCCGGCTTCCGCCAGCAGTTTGCGGGCGGCAATTTCCAGGGCCAGCTCAAAACCCTGATGGGCGCCACGGGCATCAGCGGCGCCTCGCTGCTCGGCGCCACGGTGAATGGCATCCCGATCGCCATTGGCGCTGCAGAACCCACCACGATTAAGGGATTGGGCAGCTTCAGCCTCAGCAGCAGCGGCCAGCTGAGCTTCAGCCGGGGCGATAACCCGCCCACCGAATTGCTGTTTAGTGGCGAGCTGATCGGCAGCAGCGCCGATGGCGGCCGGGCCTATGCCCGCACCAGCGCACTGCTGCGCCCCGACGAACTGGTGAGCCCCCAGCAGAGCAGCTACGGCAATGAGGGCTACACCCTCAACGTGAGCACGCTCAATGGGGCCGGCTCGGTGATGGCCACCACCCAACTGCCCCTGAGCTTCAACGCCAGCGAGCGGCTGGAGCGGGTGACGGCCGCCACCTTCACACCGCCGAAACCGCTGGGCAGCGGCAACGGCCTGCGGGATTTCACCGGCAGCGGCCGCTTTGCCGACACCAGCCTGACGAGGGCATTGGCTGCGGCCAACGGCCAGACCAGCCTGGAGCGCACGGCCCTGGGCGATGCGCTGCCCAGCAGCTTCGGTGAATGGCTTGGACAGGCCTTTGTCGATCCCTACCAAGTCTCCAAGGGGTTGCCGAGCCGCTGGGGCATTTCCTTCGGCGATGTGATGAGCGCCTTCATTGGCAGCGGCAGCAAGGGAATTCCGTTGCTGAATTTCCAGCGCTCAGGGTTTGAGATCGGCCTGGATGGATTGATTCTCTACAACAGCACAGGCGATCTGGGCAACCAGACACTCAATGTGGAGGCCGGATTAAACCTAAGGCTCGGGCGCACGGTGGCAGCTGGTGATTCCGGCATCGGATTGACACCAACACTCTCTAACAACACCGATCCCACAGGGTGGTCCAAGCTAAGACAACCGCGGGGGCCATTCAAAAACGCTGCCAACAACTGGCTATCCGGCAAAAGCACGCTGGCGCGCTGGGCCTACGGCACTTCATCAACAACATCCACCACCAAAAGACCAGACTCAATCAGAAACTTTCGAGACCTATACAGCGAGCTGGACGACGACAATGGCAGCCTGCAGCTCAGCCAGGGCAGAAAATTTGAACGCCTCACTCAGCAGTACATCGAATCTGATGGCAACAACAGCATCAGATCAACGACCAGGAACCGACCAAACCAGGCGCTCATCAAGCAAAACAGCCTAGACAACTATGAAGACGTAAACCAAAACGCCAAAAACTCCATCTACCAAGAAACGCGACAAAAATCTGGCAATAATTCATACAATCAAATCAGAATTGTCAAACAGCAACACGATAGCTACGATCAGCTAACCGACAACAACAGCATCAGAGCATCCGGCTTTCAACAATTCCTTTACAATCAATTACTCAACGATGGCTTTGGCGCGTTTAAATACAACAACGAAGCCTTCGCGAGAACTGGTGACATCAGAGCTGGCTACCTCTTCAACGTTTTCCCCCTGAGGGCAATCGAGCTCCTGTTTGCCGCCCGGGAAACTTACTCCTATTCCACGAGCCAAACCCTGGGCCTCCAGGATCCGAGGCTCACAGCCAAGCGCCTGCAATTCGGCATTGGCGCCGATTTTGGTCTGGTGGGCAATATCAGTCTTGGCTTTGGCACACCCAACGGCAATCAGGCACAGGTCAACAGGCTTAACAACGGCAAGGTGCCCATCCTTTCCCTGCTTGATGTGCAGGCCGAAGTGGGCGCCAAAGTGGCCCTCAATGTGGGACTTGAATTTTCTGATCCACTACCCACCAGCAACCTCTCTGCGTCGCTGGTGTGGAAAGACAAAAACTACGAGCGCGCCTATCTCTCCTGGTTTGAAAATTTGCCTACTGGAGCCCAGTGGGTATTTCGTGGATCCTACCTTCTGAGCCAGGGGCTTCAGCTGGCCAGACCCCTGTCAGCCCCAATCAACCGCAAAATCGTCAATAAATACACCCAGCCCGATGCAGATGGCTCCAGAGAACCCTTCAACGCAGCCAACCGCAGCAACCTGACAAAACTCAACCAACTGGTTGGCGTTGTTGAAGGGGTTGCAAAAATCACCAGTCAAGTTCCGTTCCTAGTGACGGCGGGCAGCGTCATCTTCGGCAATCTCAGATCTGGCTCCTACGCCAAAGGAGGCTGGGACAATGTCACCCTCAGTGTGTCGGCCTATGCCAATGGCTCCCTGAGTGTGCTCAATGGCCTGGTGGGGGGCTACACCCGCAACTCGGCCGGCATGAACTTCCTGGTCGGCGGCAGCGCCGGTGGCGGCATCGGCTGGCAATACAACACCGAGCTCGGCTACACGGTGGGGGGCGTTAGCAAGAGCCTCTGGAACCTGCGCGACAGCGGCACCCTGGCCGGCGACACCTCCGGCTTCATCGCCAACACTTTCCTGGAGAGCAGCCCCGCCCTCTCCGCGACCGTGTATCGCCACGCTCCCTCCGCGGCCAGCGGCCTGGGGGAGCGCATCAGCACGGCACCTGCCGCCGCGCCGGCCATCGCCGGCGCCCTGAACCTCACCTCCGTGCTGGAAAACAGCAGCGTGGCCGCTGCCGCAGCCAGCAGCGATCTGGTGGTGTCGCTCTATGCCGTGGTGGTGGCCCCCAGCGATGCCACAGCCAACGAGGGCGGCAGCATCGAGGGCTTCCAGCTGCTGGTGGATGGGACCGCTGTGCCGCTGCGGGTGTCGCTCGATCAGCGCGCCCTGCGCAGCGGCGCCGAGCGCCTGGGCCTCGAGCAGCCCTGGCAAGAGCTGATTAACCAGTGGGGCAACCCCAGCGCACCCGGCAGCGCGGCCCTCAGCGGCATCAAGCCAGGTCAGGCCCTGCCCCTGCAGCTCGATCTGCTGATCCCCAAGGGCACCAATCCGGCCGCCCTCGGCGAGATCCGCCTGGCCTATCAGCTCGGCACAGCCGAGCCCCAGAGCTTCGGCAGCGACAACGCCCCCCTGCTGGCCTGGATGCCCTCCACCCCCATGCAACGCCAGGAGCAGGGCAGCACCTACCAGCTGGGCCTCACCGCCTCAGGCACCATCGGTGCCAACACCACCGCTGTGGCGCCCTACATCAGCGCCTTCCTGGTGAACGCGCCGGGCAGCAACTTCAGCGACACCGACTTTGTGATCGAGGAGGGCTCGGCGGTGGTGCGCGGACGCCTCATCGCCAGCGTCGGCGGCGGGCAGGGCATCACCAGGGTTGATCTCTACGACACAGACAGCGCCGAGGCCTTCGGCGGCAACGCCTACCGCAGCCTCAACGCCAGCCAGCTCAAGGCGCGAGTGACCGCGGGCAGCGATGCCCAGATCCTGCTGGAAGCCGCCAACGGCTCCCTCACCGGCGTGGCTATAGCCAAGAACGGCGGTGGCAGCGGCTATCTCAACGGCGGCTCCGGGCGCTTCCGCCAGTGGGTGGCCGGCACCGCCAGCGATGCCGGCGGTCCGGCCCGCGCCCTGCTGGAGATCAGCGTGAGCAACGGCAGCGTCAGCGCCGTGGGAATCGTGGCCCAGGAAGGCGGTTTCGCCGCTGGCCAGCCCGCCAGCATCACCCTCAGCAACAGCGTGGTGGGCAATGGCAGCGGCCTGGAGCTCATCCCCCTGATCCGCACCAGCATCGACACCAACCTGCTCGATGAAAGCGGCGCATCGATCGGCAGCTTCCAGCGCTACGTGGATGGCGGCTTCCGCAGCGAAGTGGATCTGGTGTACACCCAGGGCGGCACCGATCGCAGCAAGCCGATCAACAGCGGCCTCAACCTCGATACACCGTTGCTGGTGAATCGCATCAGCCAGGGAGGCCGCGGTTGGGTGAACATCGCCTTCCGCGACCCGGCTGGCAGCTACACCCCGGGCGTGGATGGTTTCAACTTCGATTCCGCGAGCAACAGCCTCTACTTCAACAACGACACCATCGGCGGCAAGCGCAGCGTAGTGCTGTTCAGCCACGCCAACCTCAGCACCATCCAATCCGAGCGCGACCTCTACCTGCTTGAAGATGCGCTGCTGCAGGCCCAGGTGTATGCCGCCCTCGAGCGCAAAGACCCACGCAACAACCTGTTCTTCAGCGAGCCGGTGCTGCTCTCCGATCCCAGCAGGGGCGGCACCAACAGCAATGGGGTGGTCGAACCCTTCTATGCCGTGGAAGGGGCCGGCATGGCTCCGATCTTCGATGCCAACCGCCAACTGCTGGCCGCCTGGGTGCACACCACTCCTGCCGGCCAGGCCGAGATCCAATTGCGCATCGGCACCGCCCAGGGAGATCCGGCGTCCGGCACCATCAACTGGAGCCCGATTCGCTCCATCGCCCTGCCCGACAAGGTGAGCGGCGACGATGTGACCGACATCTCGCTCACCTATCTCAACGGCACCACACCGGTGCTCAGCTGGAGTCTCAACTCGCTCACCCCCTATCAGGCCGGGGTGCTGCGCAGCCGGCCCACCGCCTACTACCGCCTCGACGACCTGCCCTCCCAGGGCACCCTCGCCACCATCGGCGAGAGCACTCTTGCCGGTGGCCAACTGGCCACGGGCGCGGAGGCGTGGCGCTACTCCAGCTGGCTCGACACCGCCGCCACCCCCCTCGGCCAGGCCGATGTTCTCAGCAGCGATGGCGCCCTCACCCCCGCTGAGCGAACGGCCGGCCAACCCGGCGACCCCAACGCGGGCCTGCGCTTCAGCGGTGGCGGCTTTGCCGAGGTGTCCAATGTGTTTCTCAGCCGCCTCAGCGGCGCCAGCAATGATCAGCCCAGCGGCTATGCCGCCGATTTCTGGGTCAAACCGGATGCCCCCGCCGCCACCGATGCCGCCGATGCTGTGGAGTCGTTGCTCGACAACGGCCTCTACAACCCCGGCGCCGTTCTGCCCGGGGCCGGCGAGCTGAAGGTGCCCGTGCGGCTGCGCCGCACCGCCACAACCGAAACCGTGGATGGCGTGGAGCAGAAGGGCTACCGCTACAGCCTGGTGGTTGCGGCCAGCACCTTCGCCAACCTCGGCACCGACGGACTGGGCTCCGGCCTCTCCCCCTTCAACCTCAGCTTCGCCGTTCCCGAAACATCGCTCAGCTTCACGAGCGCATCAGCCGGCTCCAAAACCATCGCCTTCGATGGCATACCCCTGGGTGATCAGGTGCAATACCGCACCAGGCAGGGCAAGCTCAGCAGCTTCAGCCTCGGCGAAGACGAGGTAGAACTCACCAGCTTCTTCGAGGCAGACAACACGTCACCTGGCCTCCAGAAGGACGAAAACGTTGTCACCTACGACAGCCAGGATCTCGGCATCGAGAGCCGCCAGATCGCCGGCTGGTCGGTGCGCAAGCGCCTCAGCGATAGCCAGCAGTTTGTTGACTTCAATTTCGGCACCAACGCCACCCTCTCGGCCGCGCTGCCCGGCACCGCCGATGGCTGGAACCACATCGCTGTGAGCTACGGCGAAGATGTCAGCCTCAACACCAAGGTGGCTCGTCTCTTCATCAACGGCCAGCTGACTGCCGAAGCCATCGAGGATCCTGAAAACCTCAAGGGCTACGACTTCAACGTACTGTCCTACCAGCTGGGATACCAATTCAAAGGCAGCATCGATGAACTGGTGCTCAACGACCAGCCCATCAACGGCTTCGACGACTGGACCACAAGCCGGCTCGCCACCCGCTTCGTGAATCCCAAGAGCGCCACCCAGGCCACCTTCTTCAGCGAAGGGGTCTACGACGTGAAGGCTCAGGCCTGGAACTGGAATCCCTCCCAACCCTTCAAGCAATCGGGCTACATCCCCTCCACCATTCCCGGCTTCTTCCGCAGTGGCCCAGTGGATATGGCTGCCGCTGGCACCACCGGCGAGCTGCGGGGCGATGGCCAGGAAGATCTGCGCGCCATGCTGCCGCTCAACGGCATCGCGGTGGGCTCGCTGATCACCGGCATTCGCGCCCGCATCAATGGCGAGGAATACGCCGTGGGCGATGGCCTGCGCTTCGGCATGGATGGCAAGCCCAACACCCAGGCCGTGAAGGGCCTGATGGGGGTCACCGCCAGTGGCGCCAGGCTCAACGCCGGCCCCGATGGCAAGGAGCTTGATTTCGCCCTGATGGGCAGCGAGGCCGACCTCAACCTCTTCCTGCCCCTCGATCCCAGCCTGGTGGAGCGCCAGCTGGAGGTGGTGGCCTTCGTGCGCTCCCCCCAGAACCGCGCCGAAGGCGGCGATCGCTTCAACCTCTGGCCCTTCCGCTCCCCCACCGCCAGCGACAGCGCGCCAACGCCCACCTACCTGGCCAGCTTGAAGACCAGCAGCAGCAGGGCGGTACTGAGCCCGTTCTATGCCAATCAGGTGGTGGAAGGCTCAGTGCTGCGGCCCGAGCCCGGCTCCCTGCTGGATGTGAACACGGGTTTCAACGCCAGCCTGGCCCTCACCAACGAAAACACGCTCGCCGACCCGGCCAACCAGCGCTTCGCCGAAGCGATTGCAACCGGCCACCTCAACAAGATCCCCTTTGTGGCCGTTGCCAACCCGAGCCTCGATGGCATTGCCGGCATCGGCAACCAGCGGGGCGTGGTGTGGGTGCTCCGCTACGACATCGCCACCAACAAGGCCACCGCTGAAAAACTGCAGGCGCTCGAGAGCCTGGTGAGCGGGCCGGAGGGCAAGTTCGACAGCACCCAGCTCGACGGTCTAGTGGTGATGGGGCGCGATGGCCAGCAGATCGGCCGTTCCGTGCTCTGGGCCGACATCGATGGCGACGGCAACGACGAGCTGATCCTCGCCTGCCCCACCAGCGCCTCCACCACTGGAGAAGGCAACAGCGGCCAGGTGGTGGTGATCAGTGGCGCCTACCTCAAGGCGGTATCCACCTCGGGCAGCAAGAAGATCGATCTGGCCCTGATCGATCAAGACCCCAGCAAGGTGCGGGTGCTTGCCGGCGCCGATGGCGCCGAGTTCGGCACCGCCCTCGCCTTTGGCCAGGTGGGCGCCAATGGCGGCAATGCGCTGCTGATCGGGGCCCCCGGCTACCGGGCCGCGGTGAGCACCGACCCATTCGGCCAGCCAATTGCAACCGAACAGCGCCAGACAACGGCCCTCGGTGCCGTGTTCCAGCTGGACGCGGATGCCAACCTGTTCAAGGGCTCCGCAGCCGCACCATCGCTACTGCTCACCGGCGATCTGCCGGGTTTGGCCAACTTCAACGCCGGCGTCGAGCCCACCGCCCGGCGGTTCGGAGCTGCCATCAGCATCACCTCATCCGAGCGCGATTTCACCGGTGATCGCATCGCCGACATCGTGATCGGCATCCCCGGCCTGATGCAGTCGCGCCGGCTCAAGGGCGGCATCAACGCCGGGGCCTCCGCGGCCCAGCGCGACGCGGAGCTCCAACTGCGCGTCAACGTGCCGGACGTGTATCGCGAAGGCATGGATGACGCCCTGCTGAGCGACCCCCGTGAAGTGCAGATGGGTGGCGTGCTGCTGATCCAGGGCGGAACCCGTGCTGATCAGGCCAAAAAGGTGCTGCTCTTCGGCGACACCGTGTTTGGCGACGCCGCCGGCGCCGGCAGCGCCGTGGCAACAGGGGGCAACTTCGGCGGCAGCGGCAGCGCCATCGACGATCTGGCGATCGGCATGCCGGAGGTGGATGGCAAGACCGGTGCCGTGTCGCTGATCAGTGGCGACAGGATTCGCGGCTGGTTTGCCCAGGCCACCGCCGACAACTACGCCAGCTCAAGCATGCAGCGCTCGGCCGTGGTGGATGCCGCGCTGATCATTCCTGGCGACGAGGCCAACGGCAGCTATGGCCGCACGCTCAACCTCAGCGGCGATGTGGATGGTGACAGCTTCTCCGATCTCGTAATTGGCGATTCCACCTTCATGAGCGGCAGCGGCAGGGTGAATGTGCTCTTTGGCTCCAGCAACTTCGGTGGCACGGAAAAAGGGCAGATTTCCGCTGGTGCCTCCCTGTATCACAACCTCAAGGCTCTCAATCCCCAGCGACGCCTCGACATCTACCCCGGCAGCTTCGGCGAAGGTCTGGGCCGCAGCGTGGCCCTGCTGCCCGGCAACAACAAGGCCAGCGATCTGCTGTTGCCCACCTCCAACGGCTCCAGCACCCTCACCACCCTGCTGGGCAAGCCGCGTCTGAGTGGTTTGGGCAGCTTCAGCAGCCGCGATCTGGCCTCCAGCGATGGCATCGAGATCGACGATCTGCAGCGCCGCACCAACGGCAATGCCAGCTATGGACTGCTGGGCGATGTGAATGGGGATGGCATCGCCGATGCCCTTGTGGATCTGGATCACACCCCGGGCAAACCGAGCTTCAAGCTCAGCTTCGGCGTGGGTGCGGGCCTGAGCCCCGACCACCAAGATGCGGGCACCGGTGGTGGCTCCACGCTCAACCTGGGGCCCGTGTTGTCGCTGCAACACCTAGGGGCCACCAATCTCAGCCTGCAGAACGTGCGCTCAGCCGGCGATCTCAACGCCGACGGCATCAACGACCTGCTGCTCAGCTACAGCTACGAAGCCAACGCCCGCACCACCGAAAGCTCTGCCATCCTGCTGGGCGGCGAGCTGCTCACCAGCAACGCCCTGATGCAGTCGGCGCTTGTAAGCCAGATCGCCAAGCTGTCCACGAATGCCCCTGGATCGGTGCTGAGTGCCGACCAGAGCCTGCAAGCCAACGACTATCTGCTGTCGCCCAGCGGCCGCTTCATGGCGCTCATGCAGGCCGACGGCAACTTTGTAGTGCAAACCCTCAATGCCGATGGTGTGCGCTGGGACGTGTCGTTCTCACTCAACGACTACAAAGACAGCAATTACAACAAACCCGTTGCCAACTCTGCTGATTCTTCAGTGAAGTTGGGTAGCGCTCCTGGGACCAAACTGGAGATTCGCAATGGTGCCCTCACCTTTGTGAATGATCGCTTCCGGGCCAGCGATGGATCCAATGGCATTGCCCTGGCTGGCGGCTTCTATGTGCGAGGTGGTGGAGCCAGAACGGTCACCACCCGCTCTCTGGCACAAAACACTCAATTCCAAGATCTCAGCCTCAACGACAACGGCGTCCTCGAGGGCAGGGCCAGCGATGGCACCATCCTGTTCACGTTTGAGCCCTACTACACCAACACCATCCAAGGTGCCATCCCGCTTTCGAAACTGAGCGGCTTCAACCTCAAGCGCAATCTCGACCAGGCGCCGCTCCAGCCCATCGGCACAGCTGCCGTGGGGTCCAACGGCGGAGCGTCCACCCTGTTGGCCCTCGCCGAGGCGGGCGGCACCGCCGGCCTACGCACTGTGGTCGCGCGTGCACGCGTGATCAACGTGGGCCTGCTGTTTGATCAATGGATGGCTGGTTTCACCCCGCCGGATCCTGCCGACACCGAACTCAGCGCAGCCCTGGAGGCATTCAGCAGCGGCCTCAAGGATGAGCTGGAGCCCTTCGATCCCCAGGCCCCCGATGCGGCCCTGGTGAGCAAGACCAACCTGGAACTGGTGACCGGGGTGCTGGAGGAGCTTGTTCCCAATGCGGGAGCGTCCTTCCTCAACTTTGCGGAGTCCCAGGCCCCGGGCTACGAACAACTGCCCGTGAATCTGGTCGCCACCTTTGGCGATGCCCCCACCAGCGCCGTGGTGGCCGATGGGCTGGCGAATGGCCAGGCCGCCAACGTGCTGCTGCCGGGCCAACAGCTGAAGCCGGGCGACCACCTGCTCTCTCCCAACGGCCGCTTCATGGCCCTGATGCAGGCCGACGGCAACTTTGTGGTGCAAACCCTCAATGCCGATGGTGTGCGCTGGGATGTGTCCTTCTCCCTCAACGACTACAAAGACAGGCAATACAACCGACCGCCTGCAAACCCGGCCGATTCCTCCGTGGTGCTCGGCAGCGTGCCAGGCACCCTCCTGGAGATCCGCAACGGTGCCCTCACCTTTGTGAATGATCGCTTCAGCGCCAGTGATGGCTCCGATGGCATTGCCCTGGCCAGCGGCTTCTATGTGCGTGGTGGTGGAGCCAGAACGGTCACCACGCGCTCCCTGGCACAAAACGCCCAGTTCCAGGAGCTCAGCCTCAACGACAACGGCGTACTCGAGGCCAAGGCCAGCGATGGCACCATCCTGTTCAGCTTTGAGCCCTACTACTCCAGCTCGATCACCCAGCAGCCGATTCCCGCAGCCAAGCTGAGCGGCCTGCAACGGCCCACCTATGCACCGTTCAACCTCAGCAACCGCCAGCTGATCCTTGCCGATCGCGATGGAGATGGCTCAAAAGAGTTGTTGATCGCCCCCAACCCATCATCGGCAGATCAGGCTTGGTACAGCGTTGAGCTGCTCGACACTCCAGCCGATCCCGCAGCCCCCTGGGTGGTGACCCGCCTCGCCACCACGCCTGCCGCCAACAACGCCCACCTGCTGTGGGAAAGCGGCCCGAATGGGGCACGGCCTGCCAATGGGCTGACTGGCGACAAAGTTGGCGATGTGCAGCTGCGCAAGATCAATGGCTTTGCCCAGGATTACATCTATGTCGGCGAAAGCATGGTTCCCGTGCCCGGCAAGGCGGTGGAGAGCGGTGGTGCCTATGGCGTGAACGCCGCCAGCCTCAGCCGCACCATGCTGCACCTGCACACCCCCAACAAAAAGAACACCTGGGGGGAATACAGCCGCAGGATCGGCGGCCTCGATCTCAATCAGCGCCTGCAGCAACAGGGCGAATCCTGGGAACTCAAGCTGCCCGCCTATGTGTGGCAGATGAAGAGCAAAACCGATGGCACACCGGCCAACCAGGGTGCCGATGAGCTGGTGCTGCACATCGGCAGCGGTCTTGGCAGCAAAGATCGCCTTGGCAACACCGAAACCAACCAGATCGGCCTCGATGGCCTGGCCATCAACTTCGACGAATACGACAGCAGCCTGAGGCTGTTCTGGAATGGCGCGCTGATCTGGCAGGCCGGCCCCAAGAGCACGGCCAGCGATGTGGCCAAGCTGCTCAGCAGCAATGGCAAAACCCTCAGCGAGGCCCAGCTCAAAGACTTCATGCAGCCCGATCGAGGGCTTCACAACAGTGAAGGGATCAATACGGGCCCCGAACTGATGAGCAAGCTGGGGCGTTGGTTTAACAACCTGTTCTCATCGGGCCTGTATCTCCGCTACCAGAAGGCCGACAAACCCTTCACAGAAAACGGCACCACCTACCAGGGTCGCCTGATCATGGAGGCAGCGAATGCCATGCGCTATCTCCCCTACGACTACGGGACCTTCCGTGATACTCCCAGGCTCAATGCCATCAACAAAGGCCTTCAGATCGCCATCCCTGTTGAGCAAGCACTGAGCCTCAGCGGCTCCGATGTGGTGCTGAATGCCTATGCCCGCAGTGGCTCCTGGCCTGGGGTGCACGCCCTGGCTGGCATTGAGTTCAACACCGATAAGCCCCTTGAGGGCGTGAACCTCGATCGCCTGATCAGCGTTGGCGATCTCAACGGTGATGGCTATGAAGATCTGGTGGGCATCGGCAGCCTGGCCACAGGCTGGAACTACGACTACAAGCTCGATCTACCCCATAGCAACCTCAGCGAGCGCGGCAGCAGCAGCGACACTTCCGAGGAGAACAGCTTCACCCTCAGCAAGGGAGCCAATGGGGAGGCCATCACCCGATCAACCCTGATTGCTCCGGTGATCGTGTGGGGCGGCAGCGGCGAGATCAACCTCGACCAGCTCACGCCGATTGTGCGCGGCAGTGATGCCCCCTACACCCACACCACTGCCGGCGGCCTGGCCGCACTCGACAACTTCTCGGCGGCCAGCAACGTGCAGGTCGCCCCGATGGGCGACGTGAATGGCGATGGCTTCGACGACATCGCCATCAGCGACGTTGAGCTGGGACTCACCTACATCCTCCACGGCGGCAGCGGCCTGCAATCGGCCCGGAGCTACCTCGATCGCTTCGCTGCCTTCTTCCCGGAAACCCGCGCCAAAGACACGCCCAATGCATCCGCGGATGTCTACCTAGCATCCAACGCCAAGGGCTTCGGCGCACCCACTGGCAGCACGGCACCAACCGCCTGGTTTGCCGGCATCAACTTGGAGCGCTCCTCCCGGGATGGCTCGGCTGCCCGCCCCGCCTTCGGCGGTGTGCAGGTCACCAAGATCACCGGCATCCCCGGCCAGCAGCTGGCCAACCTCTCCGGTGGATCCGACTTTTCCGGCGACGGCATCAACGACCTGTTCCTCACCTCGCAAACCCGATACGACGCCAAAAGAGATCTTTCGCTTCAGGATCCCAGCCGCTTTGTGATCTTTGGGGGTGACAACACCCGGTCGTTCACCCATGTGGGCACGGCCAATTCCGACAGCATCAAGGGCACCCCGGCCAATGATGTGATCGTCACCCTGGGTGGCAACGACATCGTTCAGGGCCTGGGCGGCATGGATGCCATCTCCACCGGCCCCGGCGACGACCAGGTCTTCCTCACCGATGACCAGTTCCGCCGCATCGATGGCGGCAGCGACGTGGACACCCTGTTCCTGCAGGGGCAACGCAACCAGGTCTGGGATTTCACCAAACTCGCCAGCGCCGGCCGCCTCCGCGGCATCGAGCAGATCGACGCCACCGATTTCGGCTCCAACCAGCTCACCCTCAATGCCCGCGCAGCAGCAGCCATCACCAGCGGCGGCGGCACCCTGATCCTCAACGGCGATCTGCAGACCGAAAAACCCGCTGTGGTTCTGACGAGAGCCATCAACACCAGGCTGCAGGGGCTCGATCCCGAGTCGGCCGATTTCGACGCCCTGCTGGATGTGGCCACCCGCTACAGCGGCTTCAGCTTCGGCATGTCCGACCTGAGCATGGTGCCCGTGGTGGTGCGGGATGTGCAGCGGGATCTGGTCTTCGACCACCTGCGCACCCTCACCAACCAGGCAGAGCAGCGCCCGCTCACGGATCTGCTCGACCGGCTGAACGCCATCGACACCGATCGCCAACTCGGCCTGGGGCTCGATTTCCTCACGCTGTTTGCCCAGCGGCTGGCCTTCACCCCCGCATCGGCCCTCACCGCCTACGAGGCCTGGCTGGCGGACCTGCCGGCAGCCCTTCCAGACACCTTTGCCCTGCTCAGCGACCAACAGAAAACCGACCTGGCCGCCCTGCCGGATGCCTGGCGCACCAGCTATGTCGCCTACTTCCCCAGCGGCAGCGACCCGGTGCCCGCTGATCTGGCCTTCGAACGCGCGCTCAACAGCGCCGCCAACCCAGCGGCCACCGTGGGCGAAACCTATAGCCAGTGGCTGGCAGGCGGAGCCGCCTCCACCTATGGCCTGCCCGCGGCCAGCGACAGCGGCCAGCAGCAGCTCGCGCAGTTGCTCAGCAACCTCGATGGGCTCGCACCGGCCCTGATCAATGAGGTGATCGGCAGCTTCGACAGCGTGCGCCTCAGTGCCGAATTCAGCCTGGCCAATGCCGACCTGCCGGCCGGCAGCGAAGCCTTTAGTGAATACGTGGCCGCCGGCGGCAGCGTGCGGCTGCTGATCCCCGAGTGGATGGCGGTGGTGATCGACCCCACCGTGGCCACCGAACTGATCGCCACACCACCCACCCAATCCAGCAGCAGCACGGCCCCAGGCGCCGACACCAATCTCGAAGCACCGCTGGCCGGCAGCTCCGCCCCTGTCACGGAGGCCCGCACCTCCAGCCGCGACGACCTGCGGATCTCCGTTGGCGAATCGCGCCTCAGCGACGACGGCAGAGCCCTGGAGTTCAACCTCACCCGCAGCGGCCATCTCAGCGAGACAACCCGCGTTGAGGTGAACACCGAGGGCTACGTGGCCGACATGGTGGCCAGCGTGCAGGGCCAGGTGGTGTTTGCCCCCGGGGTGGTGAGCCAGACGGTGCTGATCCCCCTGATGGACAACCTGCCCCAGGAGCAGCAGCAGCTCGATCCCTACGCGGTGGAGAGCCTGCGCAACGTGAGCGTGCGGCTCAACCTGCTGCCTGAAGGCAGCACCGGCCCGCGCACCACCTCCGTGGTGGGGCTCAATGCCATCCATGCCTTCACACCGCAATTGGAGGATCCAGCCCGGCCCCTGAGCGCCGCCCAGCTCAATCCGGCCAGCCTGTTTGAGCGCAATGTGGCCCTGCAGTTCCCCACGGCGCTGTGGCTCACCGCCATCGCCAATGGGCCGGATGAAGCGATCCAGTTCGGTCTCGCAAATCCCCAGGGCCAGCAAATCAACGACGTGCGACTGGTGGATCGCCTCAGCGGCGATCTGGTGTCGCTGTTTGATGCCGCCAGCGCCGGCACGGCCGTGATCTACGGCGACAACGCCGAGACTCCCTCCAGCGATCTCTATTTTTCTGTGGCCGATGGCGGCCGCTTCGACCAGGACGGCCTGGCCAACGGCCAGATCACCCTGGCAGCGGCCGGAGACCATGTCTCCCCCGGTTCGCAGCTGATCGGCGAGCGGGTGCTGCGCGCCCCCAGCACCAGCGGCATGCATCTGCTGCTCACTCCGCCGGTGGGCGGTTTCCGTGGCTCCCTGGCGGCCTACGCCGAGCTGCTGCTGATCCCCGCCGACGACATCAGCGGAGCCATCACAGCGGCCAACGGCAACCTGGTTGGGGCCAGCGATGGCGCTGCCTATCTGCAGGCCCTGATCCAGCGCCTGGCCGATGCTCCCGATGGGGTGCGTCGGATTGCGCTCAATCGCGGTTCGGGTGCCTCCAGCCTCCAGCTGCTCAACGACACCAACTACGTGGCGGTGGTCTCCAAGGCGGCCCAGGGCGTTCTCCCCGGCGTAGGCGATCTGCGCCTGCCGAGCCTGAGGGATCTGAGCGACACCAGCAGCCGGGCCATCGGCACCTACCAGGTGCAACTCGACGACCAGCGCCTCAGCTTCCAGCTCGCCAGCCCCTACTACGTGGTGCCTGGCGTGGAGGGCAAGACCATCGCCCTCACCACCCAGTTCCGGGCCCCCAGCGGCAACCCGGTGAACACCTTCCGCGTGGCCTGGCTGCGGGTGGGCGATGTGAACGGCGAGCTGATGCCCCTGCTGGCCTCAGACGAGCTGAGTGATCGTCTGATCGCGGTGCCAGCTGATGGGGTGGTGGAACTGGTGGGCGGCGACATCCTGCTGCCCCTGATCTTCCAGGGCATCGACCCCAGCAGCTGGGCGGCCCTGCCGGCGGCCGAGCGCTCGCTGCAAGGGCAAACCAGTGCGGGTAGCTGGCGGGTTGAGATCCCCGATCCCAACCTCAACGCCAGCCCGCTGCTGCAGCGCACCCTGGCCAACGCCTACCAGGTTGGGATCGACGGCTCCCTGGTGCTGCGCTATGGCGCCGAATTCCAGGCCAGCCTCACCTCTGGCGAACGGGTGCTCGGCACCACAGCCAACGACCAGTTCAGCGATCCCGACAGCAGCCGGGGCCTCAGCTTCGTGGAAAACCTGATCGCCACCGGCGACGGCAACGACACCGTGGCCGCCAGCAACCCAGGCAGCAGCTCCGACAACGTCGTTCTCACCGGGGCCGGCAACGACCGGGTGGACCCCACGCGCCGCGACGTTGTCTTCACAGGCAGCGGCGCCGATGGCATCACCCTGCGGGCGAGCGGCGGCAATCGGGTCGACGCCGGCGATCACGACGACCTCTTCCTGATCGAAACCGGCGGCCAGCGCCTGCTGGGTGGCGCCGGCCAAGACAGCTTCAAGATCGGCGGTGCCGTCACCAGCCCCGTGGTGATGGCAGGTGGTGATCACGCCGACCAGTTCTGGCTGGCCGACGCCGAAGGCAACCTGCCTGGCGCCACCCTCGTGATCACCGACTTCCAGGGTGATCAAGGCGACCGGCTGATCCTGCCCGGCCACAGCTTCAGCGAGCTGATCTTCCAGCAATCGGGCGGCAATGTGGCCATCAACATCGGCAACGCGGCCGTTGGCCTGCTGCTGAATCGCAATCTGGAGCAGGTGGCGGAAGAACGGTTCTTCCAATTTGATGCCGATGCATCGGCCGACACCAATCTCACCGAATTCGGCAGCAC
>JBILDP010000152.1:0-5503 GCA_044352535.1 Prochlorococcaceae cyanobacterium | reverse complement strand
AGCGCTGCTGGAGAGTGGTGGTCATGAGAACGAGAGAAGAGTGGAAACCCAGGGCCAAAACCCCGGAAGACCGGTTAAGTAGGGCGGGCGCCGGAGGGCCGGAAGCCTGCCGACGGAATCCCGTCGCCTCGAACTGTAACGGAAGATTGCGCCGTTTGTGAAGAAGCTGGGCGGATGGCTGCCCCAGGGTTGCTAATGGCATCCATAGGCGCTGCTTGTGGCTGGCCAGTGGCTGCTGATTCGGAACGTGTGCGGTCGCGGCGGGTCACCTGGAGCCCGAGCGTCACCCTGGTGCCCAGCCGCCAGTGTTTCAACGTCTGCGGCTACTGCAGCTTTCGCCGCGACCCCCAGGGGCAGGCGATCGGGGACGGCTTGCCCGCTGATGCCCTCAGCGATGCGCAGGCTGCAGCCCTGCTGGGCCAGAGGCCCCGGGCCCTGGAGGTGCTGCTGCTCAGTGGGGAAGTGGCACCCCAGGCCTCCGGGCGCCGCTCCTGGTTTGCTCGCCTGCTGGGTCTCAGTCGTGTCGCCCTCGCGGCGGGCCGCCTGCCTCACACCAACGCCGGGCCGTTGTCATGGCGGGAGATGGCGGCACTCGCCCGGCTCAATCCCTCGTTGGGCCTGATGCTGGAGGGGCTGGGACCGGCCTACGACCGCCTGCACGGCCGCGCCCCCAGCAAGAAGCTCGACTTGCGGCTCGGCCAGATCGAGCAGGCTGGGCGCCTGGGCATTCCCTTCACCACCGGCCTGCTGCTGGGGGTGGGGGAGAGCCCGGCGGAGCGCCTGGAAGCCCTCGAGCTGCTGGCGCTCTTGCAGCAGCAATGGGGACACATTCAGGAGGTGATCCTTCAGCCCTGGCGGCCAGGTGGGGCGGCGCCGGAGCCCCTGGCTGCGGCTCAGGTCGACGACCTGCTGGAGCTGATCGCAGCGGCGCGGTCGATCCTGCCGCCGGAGGTGCATCTGCAGCTGCCGCCCAACCTCTGGCCGCTGGAGCGCTTGGTGGAAGCGCTGGGGGCCGGCATTGACGACCTGGGCGGGATCGATCTCCACGATGTGATCAATCCGGACTATGCGCAGCGCAGCCCTGATGCCCTCGCCGGGCGACTTGCCGCTGCGGGATGGCAGTTGCAGCCGCGCCTGTGCGTGCATGTCGAATGGCTGGATTGGCTGCCCGGGCCCCTGCGACGGCGGGCCGAGGCCTGCCAGCGGGCCCTCGAGCACGCTTGTTAGCGTCCAGCTCCGCTGCGCCAAGGGGCCTGCCACCGTGCCTGCCTGCCCAAACCACCGGGTGCTGCTGGTGCGCCTGCCCTGCAATCCGATCTTCCCGATCGGGCCGGTGTACCTGGCCGATCACCTGCACAAGCAGTTCCCGGAGCTGCCCCAGCAGATCCTCGATCTGGCGGCCGTGCCGGTGCTGGATGTGGAGCGGCTGCTCAGGCAGACGGTGGAGCGTTTCCAGCCCACCCTGCTGGTGTTCTCCTGGCGCGACATCCAGATCTACGCGCCAGTGGATGGGCGCAGCGGCAACCCGCTGCAGCACTCCTTCGAGGTGTTCTATGCCCGCAACCCGCTCAAGCGATTGCGTGGAGCCCTCGGCGGTCTGGGCCTGATGCGCGCGTTCTACGGGGAGCTGTGGCGCAACCTCGCCCTGGTGCGGCGTGGAGTGCGCTGGGCCCGCCGCCATCACCCCGAGGCCCGTGCCGTGATCGGCGGCGGGGCAGTGAGTGTGTTTTATGAGCAGCTGGGTCGCAAGCTCCCACCGGGCACCGTGGTGTCGGTGGGGGAAGGAGAGCCTCTGCTGGAGAAGCTGATCCGCGGAGATTCGATTGGCGCTGAGCGCTGTTTTGTGGCAGGAGAGCCGCCGCGGCCGGGACTGATCCACGAGCAGCCGGCGGGCATGGAGAAAACCGCCTGCGATTACGGCTACATCGCCAAGATCTGGCCTCAGCTGGACTGGTATCTCGACGGCGGCGACTTCTACGTGGGCGTGCAGACCAAGCGCGGCTGCCCCCACAACTGCTGCTACTGCGTGTACACCGTGGTGGAGGGCAAGGCGGTGCGGGTGAACCCGGTGGAGGAGGTGATCGCCGAGATGCGGCAGCTCTATGGGCGGGGGGTGCGTGGTTTCTGGTTCACCGATGCCCAGTTCATTCCGGCCCGCCGCTACATCGATGACGCCAAGGAGCTGTTGCGGGCCATCCAGGCCCAGGGCTGGGATGACATCCGCTGGGCCGCCTACATCCGTGCCGACAACCTCGATGCCGAGCTGGCCGAGCTGATGGTGGCCACGGGCATGGAGTACTTCGAGATCGGCATCACCTCCGGCTCCCAGGAGCTCGTGCGCAAGATGCGCATGGGCTACAACCTGCGCACCGTGCTGGAGAGCTGTCGGATGCTGGCGAGGGCGGGCTTCCGGGAGCACGTGTCGGTGAACTACTCGTTCAACGTGATCGACGAGCGCCCCGAGACGATCCGCCAGACCGTGGCCTATCACCGCGAGCTGGAGCACATCTTCGGCGCCGACAAGGTGGAGCCGGCGATCTTCTTCATCGGTCTGCAGCCCCACACGCACCTGGAGCAGTACGGCTTCGACCAGGGCCTGATCAAGCCTGGCTACAACCCGATGAGCATGATGCCCTGGCATGCCCGCAAGATGCTCTGGAACCCGGAGCCGATGGGCAGTACCTTTGGGCGCATCTGCCTCGAGGCGTTCGACACCAACCCCGGCGACTTCGGCCGCACGGTGATGGCGCTGCTGGAGCGCGACTACGGCGTGGCCTCGCTGGAGGAAGCCCTTCATGCTCCGGTGGAGGGGCGTCGGGCGCTGGCTACCGCCCGACGTTAATTTTATTTAAAAAACCAGGCGCGCGCTGATTGCGGCTTGCAAAGCCGCTTTTGAAACTCTTCGCCCTGTGTTAGGAACAAGATATCGGCTTGTGATGCATGCCTTCATACACAGCTTCTACGCCTGCTGGATCCGCAGTTCCTTCGACATTCCTGAGCAATGTAGACAGCCAGGGTAGGCCTTGGCAGTCGTCTTTCGCGGTGATCGGTGATTTCGGCAATGTTTCAAAGCAAGAGAACAACCTGGATTCCGAAAAATCCCCTGCCAATTATGTTGGAGAGGCAATCAGGAGGATGAATCCTGATTTTATCTTGGCGCTGGGAGATGATAATTATGTGGAGGGCAAAAGAGAGTGGAAGGATTTTAATGTTGGCAAAAACTATGCGCCTTATATATATCCATATACTCTGATGAAGGCTAACGCTGGCAATCCGGATGCGATTGCTATCGCCGACTCTTCTTACCTATCCGATCGGGTGTTGCGAAAGCCTTGGAATCGATTTTTTACGGCTCCGGGGAATCACGAAGTTGGCATGACAGGCGGCAAGGGTTTGATGGAGGCATCCGGGCGTAGGGACTGGTCGCATGACGCTTATTACAAGGCTGCTTTTGAGCATTCGAGACAGTGGGGCTCTCTCACGCCGTTGGCGAATAGCTATGTGATGCCTGGAGATACTCTTTACTATGACTATTCATATGGAACAAGCTGGAACCCTGCCACTTACTTTCGGCGCAAAGAGGGCGCCATGGACAAGGCTTATTACGACTATCTGCTGAACCCGATTGATGGCCAGGGGAATGTTCTCTCGGGTTTGGCAAATATTTATATGGTTGACAGGAATAATGCTGCCTATGGTGAAAAAAACACTGCTTATGCTGCCTGGAGGCGAAAAAATCCTGGGGTCGCCCTTGACCCCCAGGCTGCCTTCATGATGAATGAGGCAAAAAAACGTGAAAAGGATGTTCCCTGGCAGATCTTTGCGAGCCATTATCAGACTTACGCTTCCAGCGGAGATCAGGAGGGCTTGAAGCTCCCATTTTTTGCCAACGGTATTGATTTGGTGATGGGCTCACATGTTCATAACTATGAGAGGATTCGAGCTGCCGACAGTTCAGGTGTTGTGGGTGATTATATTGTCAACGGGGCGGGAGGGTATAACACGGCATACAAGGCAGGGATAGATTGGGGCGCTAAAGAGTTGTTTCCCTCTGTCGGTACTGTTTCGGGATATCAAGCTGGGTCTACGGGTAAGTGGGGCTTCGGGTGGGTTGATCTGAATATGAATGAGTTGCAATATCGACAGTTCAACGTTGACTTTACCCTTGTTGAGAATCCATCCCTGGTGGGTATCCAGGATGCCTATTGGGGAGTTGAGCCAATTGCCGATGTCAAGATCTCTCTTGTGGACACCTTGCGCCTTGTGGCTTCGCCTGCGAGTAATGAGTCTTCTGGCGTAGTTTTTGATGAGCTCGACTTTGCTAATAAGCCTGCCCTAAGGAGGCTTGACTGGGGTGAGGTGAATTGGGGTGAGGTGAATTGGGGTGAAAGCGGTGCTGTTCAAGAGCTCGGCTGGGGAGATGTTCAATATCGAGAGCTTGATGCCTCCGATTATGACGTGATTGATTGGGGGCGTGTTCAATTTAACGAGCTTGATTCCGGCGACTACAAAGCCATTGACTGGGGTCGTGTCGATTTCGCTGAAATTCAGAATGATGGCGCTGAGGGTGGGCTGCTTTGGCAGATGGTTCAATGGAAAGAAGTTGATGTTTCTGATTACGACACGATTGATTGGAGAGGTATTGCGTGGGGACTGTTTGACGACAAGGCTCTTAAGTCGATTGCTTGGAAGTACGTCAATCCTCTTCAGCTGGATCAGCAGGCACGTGATCTTCTCGCGGATCGCGGCTTTGTGCTTGGCACCAACGGCGCGGACGCTTATGACGCTTCATCCCGTGCTGAACTCTTTGCCGGGTATCGGGGGGCAGATCTCTATCGTTTCGATACGGTAGTTGATTCTTTGCGGGTCAAGCGCTTTCGGGATGTGATCGTCGACTTCAACGGTTCCGAGGGCGATCGGGTTGATCTCACTGGTATTGCGTCTGCCCTGCTAGGGCGTAAGAAGGGTGCCGTATGGACCTTCGTCGGTGATGATGCGTTCTCTGCTCCTCGCCAGATACGATTTGATGCCGGAATCCTTGAGCTGTCTTCTGATCGGGATCAGGCTCCTGAGTTTTCGCTAGGGCTGTTAAATGTTGGCCTTGCTGATTTTAATCAGCAATATGTGATTTTCTGATCTCGGCCTGGCTGATGCATTGATTCTGATGGTTTTATTCGCACAACAGCTGCTGGCGTGACAAGTCCGATATAGAGCTGCGCTTGTCGATTCTTTCTGCCCAGGGCCTTCCTGCCCAAGGCCTTTTGCGCCAGGCCCTGATCGATTCACCACCAGCGCCGCCTGGCCAGCAGCAACAGCGTCAGTCCGAGCCAGCCCAGCAGCCCACCGATCGGGTTGTTAGGTCCCATCAGCCATGCGGGGGCATCGGCGCTCACTGGCAACAGGCCCTGGTTCAGTACCAACCAGCCGCCCACCAGACCAGCGTGCAGGCCCACGGCTCCCCAGAGCGATCCGCCATCGGCACGGCGCTGGAGCCCCAGGGCCA
>JBILDP010000019.1:0-18295 GCA_044352535.1 Prochlorococcaceae cyanobacterium | reverse complement strand
CCACCCTCCCCGACTCCCCGTCGAGAACAGGAGCTCCTCAATGTTCGACGCCTTCACCAAGGTCGTTGCGCAGGCTGATGCCCGCGGCGAATTCATCAACGCTGGTCAGATCGACGCCCTCGCGGCGATGGTTGCTGACAGCAACAAGCGTATGGATTCCGTGAACCGCATCACCTCCAACGCTTCCAAGATCGTCACCAACGCTGCCCGCGATCTCTTCGAGCAGCAGCCCGCTCTGATCGCCCCCGGCGGCAACGCCTACACCCATCGCCGCATGGCTGCCTGCCTGCGCGATATGGAGATCATCCTCCGCTACGTCACCTACGCCGTGTTCACCGGCGATGCTTCCGTGCTGGAAGACCGCTGCCTCAACGGCCTGCGTGAGACCTACCTCGCCCTCGGCGTGCCTGGCGCTTCCGTGGCAGAAGGCGTGCGCAAGATGAAGGACGCCGCCATCGCCATCGCCAACGATCGCAACGGCATCACCCCCGGCGATTGCTCCGCTCTGATGAGCGAAATCGGCACCTACTTCGACCGCGCCGCCGCCGCTGTCGGCTGATCGGCCTGAATCCTCAGGACTCCCTCCTGATTCACGGTTCAATCCTCTTCCTTCCCTCCAATGAAGACTCCCCTCACCGAGGCCGTCGCCGCCGCTGATTCCCAGGGCCGCTTCCTCTCCAACACCGAGCTCAACGCCGCTTTCGGTCGTTTCGAGCGCGCCAAGAACGCCCTCGAGGCCGCCAAGGTGCTCACCGCCAAGGCCGACGAACTCGTGAACGGCGCCGCCCAGGCCGTTTACAACAAGTTCCCCTACACCACCCAGATGCAGGGGGCCAACTACGCCTCCGACGCTCGCGGCAAGGCCAAGTGCGCCCGTGACATCGGCTACTACCTCCGCATGGTCACCTACTGCCTCGTGGCAGGCGGCACCGGCCCCATGGATGAGTACCTGATCGCCGGTCTCGACGAGATCAACCGCGCCTTCGAACTCTCCCCCTCCTGGTATGTCGAGGCCCTGAACTACATCAAGGCCAACCACGGCATCTCCGGCGACCCCGGCGTCATCGCCAACAACTACATCGACTACGCCATCGCCGCTCTCGTCTGATCCCCTCAGCGATTGCTGCCACACGCAGTCTCCTCGCCCTCCGCTCTCGCGGAGGGCTTTTTCTTGCTATCGAGTGGCCAAACGGGGCCCAACTTGATCTCCAATCCCAGAACTTGACCTGCGATCATCGAGACCGCACGTTGCCCTTGCCATGGCGACCCCCGATGCTCAGCACCGTGCTGGCGAGCCGATCAGCGAAGCCGAGGCGATTGAGCGACTCCGGCAAACGGCCGATCCCTCCCAGCAGTACTACGGGGCCTGGTGGCTGGGACGCATGCGCAGCAACCATCCCGAGGCAGTGCCCCTGCTGAGGATCGCGCTACGCGAGCGCAAACCGCGGGATCCCGGCGCCGGCGTTGAAGAAAACGCCGTGGCGCGCAACGCCGCCCGCGCCCTCGGCAAGCTCGCCCCAGCTGCCGCGGCCGCGATTCCCGATCTGCTCGAGACCCTCGACGATTCCGACCACGGACTGCGCGAAGCCGCCGCCCGCGCCCTGGGAGAGCTCAGGGCAGAAGCGGCAGTTCCAGCCCTCTGTCGCCGCCTGGCGAGTGGGCCGGGTGTGGCTGGTGCCCTGGAGCCGGGCAGCCCTCGCCTGGCAGAGCCCTGTGAAGCGCTGCTGGAAGCACTGGGGGAGATTGGTGTGGCTAGCGGCGAGGTGGTGGCGGTGGTGGAGCCGTTTGTGGAGCACGAGCGGCCGCTGATCCGCAGCGCCGCCGCCCGCAGCCTGCTGCAGCTGAGCGGCGAGCCCCGCTGGGGGGCCCTGCTGCTGGAGCTGCTGGAGCATCCCCAGCTGCAGGTGCGTCGCGCCGCCCTGATGGACCTGGGTGCCGCCGGCTGGCGGCCAGCCCTCGAGCCGATCCGCCGCACCCTGGCCGAGAACAGCCTCAAGCTGATCGCCCTGCGCGGCCTGGTGGAACGGGGCAGCGGCGAACCGGGTGAGGCCGCCCTGCTGGCCTGCATGGATGAGCTGCTGTGAACAGGATCCCCGCCATGGAGATGGCACCTGACGCCCTGCTGGCATGCATCGCGGCCGTGCAGGAGGCAACCAGCAGCGAAGCCCTGGTGCTGGCCACCCGGCAACTGGCCGCCGCGGGGCATCCCGAGGCCGCCCCCGTGCTGGTGGAGGTGCTGGGCTTCAACAATCCCGGCGCCGCGGTGGCCGCCGTCGACGGGCTGATCGCTCTGGGCGCCCGAGCCGTGGAGGCGCTGCTGCAACTCGATCCCCAGAACTACGGCGCCCGGGCCTGGGCCGTACGTGCCCTGGCCGGTATCGGTGATGTGCGCGGCCTTGAGCTGCTGGTCGATGCCCTCGGCAGCGACGTGGCTGGCAGCGTGCGCCGCGCCGCTGCCAGGGGTCTGGGCAGCCTGCAGCTGGAGCAACTACCTGCCGCAGAGCGCTCAGCGATCGCTGAGCGCTGCCTGGCCGCCCTGGAGGCCGCCACCAGCGATGGCGAATGGGTGGTGCGCTATGCGGTGGCCGTGGGCCTGGAGGGCCTGGCCCCCCATCTGGAGCCGTCTTCAAGCCGGTGGCAGCGGGCAGAAGCGAGCCTGGCGCAGCTCAGCGAAACCCTTGCCGGCAATCCGGAGGTGGTGCGGCTGCGCGCCAATCTGGCGCTCATTCGCCTGCGCCAGCCATGAGCACTGGTCCCTCGAGCAACCGCATTCTGTTTGTCTGCCTGGGCAACATCTGCCGCTCACCTGCCGCCGAAGGGGTGTTCCTGCACCAGCTGACAGCCGAGGGGCTGGAGGATCAGTTCGTGGTGGATTCCGCCGGCACCGGCGGCTGGCATGTGGGCAAACCCGCCGACAGCCGTATGCGAGCCGCCGCCAGCCGCCGCGGCATCCAGCTGCCCAGCCGGGCGCGCCAGCTGGAGCTGGCCGATCTCACCACCTTCGATCGCATCCTCACCATGGACGACGACAACCTCAGGGCGGTGCGGTCGCTGGCCCGGGAGCTGGGGGATCGGCAGGATCTGGCCGTGATCGAACCGATGGTGCTGCATTGCCGCCAGTTCCAGGCGCACGAGGTGCCCGATCCCTACTACGGGGGCTCCGAGGGATTCGAGCACGTGCTGGATCTGCTGCAGGACGCCTGCGGGGGCCTGCTGGAGACCCTGAAGAACAACCGGCAGGGCTAGAGCGATCCCTGGGGCCAGGCCTCCTGCGGCACCCGGGCACGGAAGAGGTCCACCAGCGCCTGGATCACCGCCTCGATGACCATGCCGTCGGTCACCAGTTCCACCGCATCATCCGCCATCTGCAGCGGGGCCACCTCGCGGCTGGAATCGATCCGATCGCGCTCGGCGATCTGAGCCTCCAGTTCCGCCAGCGGCGGCACGGCAAAGCCACGCTGCTCCAGATCAAGAGCCCGGCGGCGGGCCCGCTCCGCGGGGGTGGCGGTGAGGAACACCTTCAGCTCGGCATCGGGGAACACCGCCGTGCCGATGTCGCGGCCCTCGGCCACCAGCCCACCCCGCGCCCCCATGGCCTGTTGCTGGGCCGTGAGGGCGTCCCGCACGCATGCGTGGGCCGCCACCAGAGACACCTGGGCCGTGACCTCTGGGCTGCGGATGGCGGTTGTCACGTCGTGGCCGTTGATCTGCACCTGCTGTTCGCCCTGGTCACCGGCGCTGAGCTGCAGATCCAGACCCACCAGCAACGGCTCCACGGCAGCGGGATCAGCGGGATCAGCCCCCTCGCGCTGCACCCACCAGGTGAGGGCGCGATACATCGCGCCGGTATCGAGATAGATCAGACCAAGACGGCCGGCGAAGGCCTTGGTCACCGTGCTCTTGCCGGCTCCCGCCGGTCCATCAATGGCAACGATCGGGGAGCGGCTCATCAGGAAGGTGTGATCGATCAGGCGGCTGGGACCGCAGTGCACGGCAGCGGCGAGGAGGGCCAGGCCCATCGGGGGCGCGGCCAGGGGCAATGGCTCCAGGGTATGGGCTGCCACCACCTCCACATAGTCCACCGTCAGCTGGGCAGCCTGCAGCCGCCTGCGGGTGCTGTCGAGCAAGGCCTGAGCCGCGATGGCCCGGCCCTCCAGCAGACTCTGCTGCCAGTGGCCACGGGCGAGGCTCAGTGCCTGGGGCAGGGCACGCGCCTGCTGGCGCTGGGTCGGGCTGAGGTAGCGGTTGCGGGAGCTGCAGGCCAGACCATCGGCATCGCGCACGGTGGCCACCCCCTCCACCACCACCGGCAAGCCAAGGTCGGCCACCAACCGGCGCACGACCACCAGTTGCTGCCAATCCTTTTCCCCCAGCAGCAATCGCTGGGGCCTCACCAGCGCCAGCAACCGGGCCACCACCGTGGCCACCCCATCGAAATGACCGGGCCGGCTGCGACCACAGAGCACCGCCTGCAACGAGGCAGGAGGCCGCAGACGCGTGGCCTCTTCAGCGCCTGCAGGGAGCATCTCAGCCACGCTGGGAGTCCACACCACATGGGCCCCTGCGGCCCCCGCCAGAGCCAGATCGGCAGTCAGATCGCGGGGGTAGCGATCGAAGTCCTCAGCCGGGCCGAACTGGAGCGGGTTCACGTAGACGCTCACCACCACCTGAGGCTCGGAGCCCCCACGGGGCTCGCTGGCCCGGCGAATCAGCTGGCCATGGCCCTGGTGCAGGGCGCCCATGGTGGGCACGTAGTGCACTGGCCGCTGCTGGCGAGCTCGCCAGGCACGCAGCTCGGCCAGCGACTGCAGGTGCTCCACCGGCAACTCCATCAAAAAACCCCAGCCGCCAGATTGGCGGATGGGGTTTCATCCAAGCTGAACGAACGTTGGATGCGACTGGAGGAGCTGGAGCTCAGCGCAGCACTTCCAGCTTCACGCTGGCCACACCACTGGAGAGAACCCCAAGCTCCTTGGCTGCGCCGTGACCCAGGTCGATCACGCGATTGCCATGGAAGGGTCCGCGATCGTTGATGCGCACCACGGCGACACGGCCGTTTCTGAGATTGGTCACCCGCACGCGTGTGCCGAAAGGCAGGGTGCGATGAGCGGCGGTCATGGTGCCAGGACGGAACACCTCGCCATTGGCGGTGCGATTTCCGTAGAAGCCAGGGCCATACCAGCTGGCCTGACCAGTGCCGATGAGGACGGCCCGGGGAGCCGGGGCTGGCACGGGGGCGATGGGCTGGGGCACCGGCCGCAGCTGCGGCTCAACGGGGACCGGGGCAGATTCAGCTTCGCGAATCGCAACTTCGGGATTGGAGCCTTGTTCCTGTTGGGAAGACTCACGTGTGGCGGCCAGGGCCCGCTCGGAGATGGCCGGAACGAGAGTGCTTCCGGAAAGCAGCAGGGCGAGGGCCCCAAAAGAAAACGTGCGACGCATAACAAGCGGAACACGCTGACAAGCAGCAATCACAGAGAGCTGTGATTCACCGGCGTTGGATTGACGTCGACAGGAAATGACCTGTCTGGAGACTCATGGATGAAGGAGTCAGTTCCAGAGGACATCAACATCCAAGGAACTGAAGGCCCAACCGTGAGCTCGTGACGCAATTCGCTGGCGGAGTTCCTGACGGGGGTTAACAACGGCGAAAACCTAACGGCCGCTTTCTGCCCGATCGAGCCGCCTGGTCACGCGCCTCACTGATCAGAATTTGTCATCAAATCCGACATCCCCCCTGAAACCGGGGCCTAACGAGGGGTCGCCAGAACCTGACCAATGAGGGAGTCAAATCACCGTCATAAGCCCAGCTGATCAGCTGCAGTGCCAATCTGCCGGCCGTCCACCGCCTAGCCGTGTGTGGCCGTCGCGGCGGGTGGCAGGGGCCGGCGGAGGCTGAGGTCGGCGTTGGAGGATCGGGACAGCAGCGCCGGCCCTATCGCCATGGACTACCGCACAGCTGGGGTGGATGTGGAGGCCGGACGCGCCTTCGTGGAGCGGATCCGCCGCAGCGTGGAGGCCACGCACCGACCCGAAGTGGTGGGTGGCCTGGGCGGCTTCGGCGGCTTCTGCCGCCTGCCCGCCGGACTGCACCAACCCCTCCTGGTGGCCGGCAGCGATGGCGTGGGCACCAAGCTGGAATTGGCCCAGGCCCACGGCCGCCATCACGAGGTGGGCATCGACCTGGTGGCGATGTGCGTCAACGACGTGATCACCAGCGGCGCCGAGCCCCTCTTCTTTCTTGACTACATCGCCACCGGCCGGCTCAGCCCCGAGGCCATGGCCCAGGTGGTGGAGGGCATCGCCGATGGCTGCCGCCAGAGCGGCTGCGCCCTGTTGGGCGGCGAGACCGCGGAGATGCCGGGCTTCTACGCCCCAGGCAAATACGACCTGGCCGGCTTCTGCGTGGCTGTGGTGGAGGCCGATGCCGTGATCGACGGCCGCCACATCCAACCGGGCGATCGGATCGTGGCTGTGGCCAGCAGTGGCGTCCACAGCAATGGGTTCAGCCTGGTGCGCCGCATCCTGGAGATGGCCGGCGCCAGCGCCACCACCACCCTGCCCGGCGACGATCGCCTCCTGATCGAGGCGCTCCTCACCCCCACCCGTCTCTATGGCGGCCTGGTGAAGGCCCTGCTAGGTGCCCAGCTGCCGGTGCGGGGGATGGCCCACATCACGGGCGGCGGCCTGCCCGAAAACCTGCCACGCTGCCTGCCGGCCGGCGTGCATGCGGTGATCGATCCCCTGAGCTGGGAGCGGCCTGCCCTGTTCCGCTGGCTGCAGGAGGCCGGCGAGGTGCCGGAGGCCGATCTGTGGAACACCTTCAACCTCGGGGTGGGCTTCTGCGTGGTGGTCCCCCCCACCCACCTCGATGCCACCCTCGCCACTTGCCAGGGTGCCGGCTACGACGCCTGGATTCTCGGGGAGATCGCCAGCGGCAGCGCCGGCCCAGGTCCCTTGGCCGGTTTACCGACTTAAAGCCGGCCGGATCACTGGCAGATTGCTCCAGCTTCCCGCGATGCGGAGGAGTCGCTGAGCTCCTGTCGTTCCTCTTGTCGAGGAGCTCGCCATAACAGAGACCCGAAGTTGAAAGATCGCGCGATGAACCGTTCTCCCTTAACCGCCCCGACCCCGCTGGGCTCAGGCCAGCGCATCACCCGCCGCCGCAGTTCCGCCGGCCCTGTGCCGCCGGTACGGCCCATCCGGCCCCGTGAGGGGATGGGCCCTGGCCAGCGCAGCGGCGGCCTACGCCCCACCTTCCTCACCCTGCGCGATCACGGCAAGGTGTATGTGGCCGATCTGCCCCGGCTCTCCGACGGTCAGCTGTCGCGCATCAGCCGCGAAGCTCAGGAAGTGCTTGCCAGCCTCAGCCGTCGGCTGGAGGAGCTGCAGGGGCAGACGCTGCTCAGCCAGGCCGAACAGGACACCCGTATCCGTGCCACCACCAAGCGCGACGTGACGGAGCGCTTCATCCGTGCCATCGAGGAGGAGCAGGAGCTGCGTCGCAACAACCCCGCCCTGCGGGCCGCCGCGGGGGAGTCGTTGGCGCGGGCCTTCATGGAACTGGCACGCCATCGGCTACCCGGTGCCACATTTGATTCCCTGTTGCAGGAAGCCCTCCAGGCGTGCGGCCCCGACAGCGCCGCCGCCGAGGCTGCCGAGCAGGAACAGGCCAACGCCGCGGCGGAGGCGGCAACCAACTTGCAACCTCAGACCATGCCCGTGGTGCTCACGCCCGCACCAGAGGCCTGCTGAAGCCACCCAGCTGAGACCGAGCTCCACCATCAGGAGCTCTGCCATCAGGAGCTCTGAAATGGGTTCGCAGGCATGGTGCCCGCAATCGAGGCGGCCACGGCATCGAGGGCCTCGCACTCCGCGGGCTCCAGCCGCCATCGGAGTGCCTGGAGCGCCACATCCACCTGCTCTGGCCTCCGCAGACCGGGAATCGGCATCGCTCCGTGGGCCCGGCACCAGTTGAGGGCCACCGCGGCCAGGGTGGCCTCGCGGGGAGCTGCCAGCTCTCCCATCAGCTGCAGCAAGGGACCAAGCAAGGGCCCAAGCCGCTGGAACAACCAGCGGCGAGGTCCCTTCGCGGGCAGGGCCTGCAGCGGATCGGGGCGGGCAAGCAGACCCAGGGCCAGGGGGCTGTAGGCGATCAGCTGCACCCCCAGCTCCCGGCAGACGTCAGCCACCCCGCCTGACGCCAGGGGCCCACGGGCCAGCAGCGAGAGCTGCACCTGCAGGCTGGCGACCTTCACACCGCGGGCAGCGAGTTGGCCATGCAGCTGGCGCAGGCGGCGCGGCCCGAAGTTGGAGAGACCCAGCTGGGCGATCTCGCCGCTGGCAAGCCGGTCCGCCAGGCCTTGAAGCAAGGGTCCTTCCTGCCAGGGGGCGTAGCGGCTGGTGCTCCAGTGCAGCTGCACCCGATCAATGCGGCCACCAAGGCGCCGGGTGGAGGCGATCAACGCCCGATCGAACCCGCGCCGGCCCAGGCGCCAGGGGAACGGCGCCAGCTTGGTGGCCAGGCAGAGGCGATCACGATCCGCTGGCGGCAGGGCAGCCGCGAAACGGCCGAGCAACGCCTCGCTGCGCCCGTTGAAGCGACCGGTGCCGTAGGAATCCGCCGTGTCGAAGAAGGTGAGACCACCGGCCACCGCCTGGCGGAAGCTGACCTCCAGCTCCGTATCGGCAGCGGGGCTGTAGGCCCACAGCAACTGGTTGCCCCAGGCCCAGGTGCCCACGCCGATCCCGGGATACGCCATGGTGGGAAGCCAGCCTCTGCTGTGGCACTCCCATGTTGCAGCCCACCATTTCCTCACCATCAGTCGACCTGCAACCAGCCGCCCAGCCCCTCCCAGGGGAAGCCGCCGCCGACAGAGAGGGCGCCGGTGCAGCCGACCCCGTGCTGTGCCAGCACTGCGGACGCACGGCCAGCAACGGCATCAGTTGCGAGGGCTACTGCGTGGCCGACTCTGGGTATTGATGGGGTGCAGCAGGGGGCCGTTGGCCCGATTGATGGGGGCCATGCTGCTGGGGGGCCTGGCGGCCGGGGCTCCGCTGAACGGACCTCAATGGGTCAACGCGGAGGCCTTCGGACGCTGGGACGCTCCCCTGAGCCAGTGCAGGATGAGCAGCCTCGGCCGGCCTGAGCAGCCTTGTCGTCGACTGCGCCTGGAGCAAAACCTCGAAGGGTTGCTGAGCATCCGTTTTGTTGGCGACGGCCAGGGCGGCCTGCTGGCCAGTGAGGAACTCACCTTCGCTGGCGTGCTGGGCGAAGGCCACCAGCCGATGCACTGTCGGTCTGATGGCCGCTGCCGGGAACCGCTCCAGCCGGTGCAGCTGATGGTGGGCAGTGTGGCCTGGGCCAGTTTCAACAGCCGCGGCCTGGTCGAAGGACTGCCCCAGGCCCGGCTTGCCCGGGGGCAATGCCGACTGGCGCTCCGCATGATCCGCTGTGAAGCCAGGGAAGACAGCGCCTCTGGTGGTGCCATCTGGACCGCCGAGGGCAGGATCGGCAGCTGAACCCGGCTTCAGCGAACGGTCTGTGGGCCCATGCGTCGCAGGGGGGCAGCGACGTGTCCGGATGACACTCGCTGAGGGCACGAAGCCTGAACTGTTCAGAGGCGGCACCCAGATTCGAACTGGGGGTAAAGGATTTGCAATCCTCTGCCTTACCACTTGGCCATGCCGCCGGCGGGGAGCAAACTCCCTGCTGCGGATCGTATCAGCCATGGCATGGGCGCCAGCCTGCTGGTTCTGAGCAACGGCCATGGCGAGGATCTGATTGCCCTGCGGGTGATCCAGGCCCTGCGTCGTCGCCGCCCGCAGCTGGCCGTTGCCGTACTGCCCCTGGTGGGGGAGGGCCAGGCCTTTGGCCAGGCTGCCGCGGCCGGAGACGTGCTGCTGGTGGGCCCGCGTCAGCACCTGCCCAGTGGCGGATTCAGCAACCAGAGCCTGGCGGGACTGCTGCAAGACCTGGGCGCCGGGCTGGCGGGCCTGAGCTGGCGGCAGTGGCAGCTGGTGCGCCGCTGGGGACGACAGGGCCAGCCGCTGCTGGCCGTGGGCGATCTGCTGCCGCTGCTGCTGGCCTGGGGCGGAGGTGGCCCCTTCGGCTTCATCGGCACGCCGAAGAGCGACTACACCTGGGCCTCGCCGCCCCCCATGGGCTGGGGCCGCTCACCCCTCGCCGATCGCTACCACCGCTGCAAGGGCAGCGAATGGGACCCCTGGGAGTGGGGCCTGATGGCGAGTCACCGCTGCCGGCTTGTGGCGGTGCGGGATCCCCTCACCGCCCGCGGACTGCGGCGGCACGGCGTGGCGGCCCTGGCACCGGGCAACCCGATGACCGACGGCTTCGGCAGCGAACCGCCGCCGGCTTGGCTGGCCGAGCGCCGGCGCGTGCTGCTGCTACCCGGCAGCCGCATGCCAGAGGCCGTTGGCAATGCCCAGCGCCTCCTGGCTGGCCTGCGGCAGAGCCACTGGAGCGAACCCACCACGGTGCTGCTGGCCTGCGGGCTCCAGCCCGCAGGCAGCCACTGGCGTGCCCTGATGGCGGCGGCGGGATTCGACGAGCGGCCCGTCAGCGGCGCTGCGGCCGCCATCGGCGCCCTGGCCTGCTGGGGCACGGGCCCACTGGAGCTGCTGCTGGGGCCGGGTTGCTTCACACGCTGGGCCGGCTGGGTTGAACTGGCCCTGGCCACCGCCGGCACCGCCACTGAGCAGGTGGTGGGGCTGGGCATCCCGGCCCTGTCCTTGCCGGGGCCCGGCCCCCAGTTCAAGGCGGGCTTTGCCCGGCGCCAGAGCCGCCTGCTGGGCGGCGCGGTGCAGCCCTGCCACAGCCCGGAGCAGCTGGGCGAGCGGCTGGAGCTGCTCCTGCGCCAACCGGCGCTGCGCCAGCAGCTCGGTGTCCGGGGCCGGCTACGCATGGGGGGGCCAGGCGGCAGCGAGCGACTGGCGGAGCTGGTGGAGCAGCGGCTGCTGGGATGATGGCCATACCAGCTGCATGGCACCTGCGATGGCGGGAATTCCCGATCGGGCCTACAACGCCGCCTGCGGCCACCTCGCCAGCGCCCTGGGCGTGAGCATCGCCGCCGCCAGGCGCAAGGTGGACGTGAAAGCCGCCCAGGCCGGCCTGCAGGGCACCGCCGCCAAGGTTGCACTGGCGGAGGAGCTGCTGGCAGTGGCCCGGGGCGACAGCGCCAGCACCCATGCCCTGCTCGACGAGTTGCTGGAGGCCACGGCCGCCGACGCCAACTTCATGACCGAAGACTGAGCCCCCAGCTGCCGCTGGCGCGGCGGTTCAGCGGTTGCCGCCGCTGGAGTGCTCGAACAGCAGGTGGAAACGCTGGCGGTCAAGGTCGGCGAACACCGGGATGCAGCCGAAGCAGCGCACAGCCAGATCCCAGCGCTCCTCACGCCTGAGCATGGTTTCCAGCCGATCGCGGGCCGGCAGCAGGTAGCGCACGTCGCCGGCGGCATAGGCGAGCTGGGCTTCGGAGAGGTCTTCCACCCGGCCCCAGTCGGAACTCTGGGCCTGCTTGTCGAGCTCCACTCCCACCAGCTCCTGCACCACCTCCTTGAGGCCGTGCCGGGGGCTGTAGGTGCGGCCCAGACGGCTGGCCACCTTGGTGCAGAAGATCGGATTCACCGTGATGCCGAGGTTTTCCGCCAGGGCCGCCACAT
The DNA here is from genome assembly GCA_044352535.1 of Prochlorococcaceae cyanobacterium. GTDB lineage: Bacteria > Cyanobacteriota > Cyanobacteriia > PCC-6307 > Cyanobiaceae > NIES-981. The sequence goes on along the minus strand of JBILDP010000019.1, from coordinate 6,613 downwards.
CGAAGCGGGCGAAGTGGAACACCTTCTCGATGGAGCTGTTCTCCATCAGCTCCTTGAGCCGCGGCGCCTCGCTCTGGCCGCGGGCGAGGCGGATGCAGCACACGTTGTCGTGGTCGTCGCAGATCTGCACCAGACAGAGGCGGTCGCGACCGTGGATCAGCCCCATGGCCTCGGTGTCAACGGCCAGGGCGCGGGCACCGGCGTAGAGCGCCGCCCACTCGGCATCCAGGTCGCCGTCGAAGACGGCAAAACGGGCGGGGGCGGGAAGGTTGCTGGTGGGGGCGACGGTCATCGGTGAACAGGTACTGCCGCCATGCTGCCGCCACGCCCACCGGCGCCCCAGAATGCATCGCTATGGCCAGTTCCGGCTCCACCCTGCTGCTCACCCTGCTGCTGGCCGTGGGGCTGGTGTTTTTCCTGCGGGCAGCCAGCAAAGACCGCACCACCACCGTGGAGGTGCGCAGCTCCAAGCCGCCGCTGGAGGTGCTGCCGGCTCTCACGGGGTGGCTGGAGCAGCGCGGCTGGCAGCCGGCCGGTGGCGATCCCCAGAGGCGCCACCTGGTGTATCGCGCCGCCGTGGCCTCCAGCCCGGTTCTAGCTGTGCTGCTCTCCCTGCTGGGCGGCGTGGGGGCCGCCTGTCTGGGCCTGGTGCTCCGCCAGCTCTGGCCGCTGCTGGGCTGGTGGCCGCTGCTGCTGGCCGTGCTCGGGCCACTGGCCGGCCTGCTCTACCGCCGGCGTGCCCAGCGGGAGGAGGCGGTGGAACTGCGCCTGATCAGCCACGACAGTGCCACCGGCAGCGCCCTGCGGCTGCGCGCCCACCGAGATGAACTGATCGCCCTGGAGCTGGAACTCGGCCCCCAGCTGGGTCTGTTCAGCGACGCCAACCTGCTCTCCTCCCCCATCTGAACCATGCCCCGGCGGCGCCGTTTCCTTTTAAGGGCCATGGCCAGCCTGGCCTTGGCCCTGGCACTGGCCTTCGCCCTGGCACCGGCGGTGCCGGCCCGCAGCCCGGGGCTGGCGATCAGCGATCCGCTCACCGGCCCCCGCAGCCGCCTGAGCGACCAGAAAGACTGGCTGGGGCTGCGGCCACTGCCGGGCCACACGGAGATCCTGGTGCTCGCCGGCCACGCCGACTCCCAGGGCATGGCGGGAGCCGGCACGGCTGGTGAGGCGGTTGATCGCCGCGGCGCCGCGCCGATGCAGCCCGGCATCCGCGATGAACTGCACTGGAACCTGCTCACCGCCCAGGCGGTGGTGGCCCTGGGCCAGAGACGCGGCCTGGCGATCCGCTCCTATGTGCCGCCCGAGCGCTCGATCGCCGATGGCGACGACCCACGCACCAACTGGAGCGTGGGCAAGGCCCATGCCCAAGCCGGCGGCTACGCCCTGGAGATTCACTACGACGCCTATGGCCCCGATGGGGTGGGCTCGGGCCTGATCCCGCCGCTGCACCGCCGCCCCAGCCGCCTCGATGAGAGCCTGGCGGCGGCCTTCGGCAGCTACCCGCTCGGCTATCGGGGCGGCCTGGGGGCGCCGCGGCGGGGCATCGCCATCCTGGAGATCGGCAAGCTCGAAGGCCCGCTGGAGGCGGCCCTGCGGGACCGACGGCGGGGAGAGGCCACCATCAACGCCATCGCCCTGCGGGTGGTGGAGGCCCTGGAGCGGGGCCTGGGCCGCGAAGCCGAGGAGCCCGCCCCGCTGGCCCTCAGTGCACCGCCGATCAGCTCACAGCCTGGTGAGGAGCGCAGCGCGCCTCCAATGCGGGGTCGCTGAGCCAGGCCTGGGGCCGGGTGAACAGCTCAGTGAGCAGGGCCTCGCGGCTGCCTGCCTCCGGCTGATAGCCGTATTCCCAGCGCACCAACGGCGGCAGCGACATCAGGATCGACTCGGTGCGGCCGTTGGTCTGCAGGCCGAAGATCGTGCCCCGGTCGAACACCAGGTTGAACTCCACGTAGCGACCGCGACGGTAGAGCTGGAACTCCCGCTCCCGCTCGCCGTAGGCCGTGTGCTGGCGCTTCTCGGCGATCGGCACATAGCTGGGCAGGAAGGCGTTGCCGCAGGCACTGGCCAGGGCGAACAGCTGCTCCCAGCCCTGCTCGATCGGCCCGATACGGTTGCTCTCGGCCGCGGCCGGGCCGTTGGGGTCCTGGCCCTTGTAGAGCACGCCGCCCGGGTCCTGGTAGTCGTAAAAAATGCCGCCCACACCGCGGGTCTCACCGCGGTGCTTCAGATAAAAGTATTCATCACACCAGGGCTTGAACACCTGGTAATAAGCGGGGTTGACGCTGTCGCAGGCCCCCTTGAGGGTGCGATGGAAGTGCTGGGCGTCGGCCAGGAAGGGGTAGTAGGGGGTGAGGTCGGCACCGCCGCCGAACCACCACACCGGGCCGGCCTCGAAGTAGCGGTAGTTGAGGTGAACGGTGGGGATGTAGGGGTTGCGGGGGTGCAGCACCATCGAGGTGCCGGTGGCAAACCAGCGGTGCCCCTTGGCCTCCGGCCGCTGGCTGAGGATCGAGGGAGGCAGCTCACTGCCCTCCACCTCGGAGAAGTTCACCCCGCCCTGCTCAAACACGCGGCCGCCCTTCATCACCCGCGAACGGCCGCCGCCGCCCTCGGGGCGCACCCAGCTCTCCTCGGCGAAGCGGCCTTGACCATCGAGCTGCTCGAGGCCGGCGCAGATGGAGTCCTGCAGACCCATCAGCAGGTCCTTGGCCCGCTGGCGGGAGTCGGTCGGCGGGGCTTCCAGAGCCTTGAGCATCAACTACCGCGCCCGAAGGGCGCTCGAAACCCACTCACCTTTTCAGGCCGTCGGGCCGGCGCACAAGCGATCGAGAGGCTCTGTCATGCCGGCTGCTGCTGACCACCATCCCTAGGATCAAAGGCTGTTGAACCGACCTGATGGCAACGCTGGAGCAGGCCACCGCAGCCCTGGGTGCCCTCCGTGACGCCGGCAGCGGGCGCAGCCTCCTGGAGCTGGGCTGGATTGAGCAACCCCGCCTGCAAGACGGTCGTCTGATCTTCCGGCTCAGCCTGCCTGCCTTCGCCCAGAGCCAGCAGGGCCGGATCGCCAGCGAGGCACGGGAGGCCGTGCTTGCCATCGAGGGCATCCGCGATATGCAGATCGAGGTGGGTCAGCCGGCAGCTCACCAGGGCGCGCCGATCGGCGCCGCAGGGCATGGTCCGGCTGCCGGCCCCGGCGGTCAGCTGCCGCCACGCCAGCCGATCCCGGGAGTGAAACAGGTGATTGCCGTGAGCAGCGGCAAGGGCGGCGTGGGCAAGAGCACCGTGGCCGTGAATCTGGCCTGTGCCCTGGCCCGCCGCGGCCTGCGGGTGGGCCTGCTCGACGCCGACATCTATGGGCCCAATGCGCCCACCATGCTCGGCGTGGCCGACCGCACCCCGGAGGTGCGCGGCGAGGGCGCCAGCCAGGTGCTCACCCCGATCGAGAGCTGCGGCATCGCCATGGTGTCGATGGGTCTGCTGATCGATGCCAACCAACCGGTGATCTGGCGGGGTCCGATGCTCAACGGCATCATCCGCCAGTTTCTGTATCAGGTGGATTGGGGTGAGCGCGACGTGCTGGTGGTGGATCTGCCCCCCGGCACCGGCGATGCCCAACTCACCCTCGCCCAGGCCGTGCCCATGGCCGGCGCGGTGATCGTCACCACCCCCCAGCGGGTGTCGCTGGCCGATGCCCGCCGCGGCCTGGCGATGTTTCTGCAGATGGGCGTGCCCGTGCTGGGCGTGGTGGAAAACATGAGCGCCTTCATTCCCCCCGACGCCCCGGAGAAGCGCTACGCGATCTTCGGCAGCGGCGGTGGTGCCACCCTGGCCGAGGAGGCGCAGGTGCCGCTGCTGGCCGAGCTGCCCCTGGAAATGCCCGTGCGCGAGGGCGGCGACGCCGGTATCCCTGTGGTGCTGTCGGCGCCGGAATCAGTCACCGCCCAGGCCTTTCTGGCCCTGGCCGACCGACTGGCCGTGCCCGCTGCCGTGGCGGCCTGATCCCGTGGCTCGCCCCAGCAGGCCGCGGCGATGATCAGCCTCAACGCCCTGCGCCAGTGCCTCAGCCAGGGCGTGCCCCCGGGCCGCAGCGACGATGACAGCGTGCGGCGCCAGTGGTGGGCGGCCCTGGCCACCCTGCAGGACGACCTGCTGCTGGGCCAGGAACCGCTGGAAGGGCTGTGGTTGGCCGCACCGCTTCCCGCCCTCTACGAGCCCGAGGTGCTGAGCCGGCTGCAGGGCTGGATCTGGGCCCCTGCCGAGCTCGAGGACCTGCTGCCGAGCCGCTCACCCCTGCTGCCCGCCACCGCCTCGGGCAGCGGGGCGGCGGCACCGGCCCTCGCGGCCGTGGAGCGGCTGGCGCTGCAGCCGGCCGATGGACTCGAGCCCCTGCTGGTGGTGATCACCCCCAGGGTGCAGGTGGGTCTCTGCCTCGATGGCCCTCCCCAGGGCCGGCGGCTGGTGGTGCGTTTCGATGCCGATGTGCTGTCCAGGCTGCTGGCACTGGTGCATCAGCGCCTTGAGGTGCAACAGCCCGCAGCCGCTGATCGGCTGCGGGCCCAGCTCACCCGCCTGGAGGCCCTGCACAGCGACAGCAACACCGCCCTGCGCTTCTGGCCGCGGCTGGCGGAGCGCCTGTCGGCCATGGCGCCCAGCCTCACCCTGCAGCCCTTGGTACACGGTCAGCGGCCGGAAATGCCCCAGGCGGTGAGCAGCGAACTGGCCCTGCTCGAGGCCCTCACCCATGAGGTGCGCACACCCCTTGCCACGATCCGCACCCTGATCCGCTCCCTCCTGCGCCGTAGCGATCTGGCGACGGTGGTGCGTGAACGGCTCGAGCAGATCGACAGCGAGTGCAGCGAGCAGATCGACCGCTTTGGGCTGATCTTTCTGGCCACCGAGCTGCAGCGCCAGCCCACCGACACCGGCACGGGCGCCTTGGGTGGCCTGGCTCAGACCGATCTGGCGGCCCTGCTGGAGCGCCAGCAGGAACTCTGGCAACGCCAGTTGCAGCGCCGCGGCCTGTGCCTGCAACTGCAGATCGCCCCGGAACTGCCGCCGGTGCTCAGCGATCCGGTACGCCTGGAAACGGTGCTCGGCGGCCTGATCGATCGCTTCGGCCGCAGCCTGCCCGCCGGCAGCCAGGTGAGCCTCACGCTCCAGCCGGCAGGCCCCAGGATCAAGTTGCAGCTCAGCAGTGAAGCCGCAGCGCCAGCAGCCCCGGCCAGCGGCGCCGGGGGCACGGCCAAGCCCCTGCACAAACCCCTGGTGGGACCTGTGCTGAGCTGGAACCCCGCCACCGGCAGCCTGCAACTCAGCCGTCAGGCCACGCAGCGCCTGTTCCAGCACCTGGGCAGTCGGTTCACCGAGCGCAGCGACAATGGCCTCACGGTGTTTTTTCCCGCCGCCACGGGCAGCGTCAGCGGCGACCCACAGGGCCGGCCCGACGGCTTTTGTTGACGGGTGTGAAGAGTGCCCGGATCGGCGCAAACGGGCCAATTCAGCGGTGCTACGTTCCGGCTGAACCAGTCTGCCGACACCTCGATTTCTGCCATGACAGCAACGGCGCTGAGCGGTCAACTCCCCAAGTACATCGGCAGCACCGGCGGCCTGCTCAACGCCGCTGAAACCGAGGAGAAGTACGCCATCACCTGGACCAGCTCCAAGGCCCAGGCATTCGAGCTTCCCACCGGTGGTGCCGCCGAGATGAACGAGGGCGAGAACATCATGTACTTCGCCCGCAAGGAGCAGTGCCTGGCGCTCGGCACCCAGCTGCGCACCAAGTTCAAGCCCCGCATCGAGGACTACAAGATCTATCGGATCTATCCCGGCGGCGACACCGAGTTCCTGCATCCGAAGGATGGCGTGTTCCCCGAGAAGGTGAATGAGGGCCGCGCCATGGTGGGCCACAACCCCCGTCGCATCGGCGCGAATCCCAACCCGGCCAACCTCAAGTTCACCGGCAAGAACACCTTCGACGCCTGATCCGGCCTTTGGGCCACTGGCCAACCTCTATAAAGGCGGAGCCAGGTGCTCCGCCTTTTTTGCCGTCTGGTCGTTCGATGTTGCACTCCGAGGATCAGGCCTTCCGCAAGCAGGTGGCCGCGGGTCACACCTTCATTCCCCTGTGGAAGCGCTGGCCGGCAGATCTGGAAACCCCGCTCACCGCCTGGCTGAAGGTGGGTGCCTCCAGCAGCCATGGCGTGCTGCTCGAATCGGTGGAGGGCGGGGAGCGGATCGGCCGCTGGAGCTTCATTGTGGCCGACCCGCTCTGGACCCTCACCAGCCGAGGTGACCAGAGCCTGCGCCAGTGGCGCGATGGCCGTCAGGAACCATTGACTGGCAACCCGTTTGAGCTGTTGCAGGGTTGTCTGGAGCCCCTCAGCGGCGCCCCTGTGCCGGGCCTGCCACCGGTGGGCCAGCTGTTCGGCTTCTGGGGCTATGAGCTGATCCGCTGGATCGAGCCCAGTGTGCCGGTGCATACCGCTCCAGAGGGAGCGCCGCCCGATGGCTGCTGGCTGCTGGCCGACAGCCTGCTGGTGTTTGACCAGGTGAAGCGCCAGATCACGGCCGTGGCCTATGCCGACCTCAGTGGCGGAGCCGATCCAGAGGC
>JBILDP010000151.1:0-5633 GCA_044352535.1 Prochlorococcaceae cyanobacterium | reverse complement strand
CATGCCCAGCCCCAGCAGGGCCTGGCGCGGCTCCAGACAGCAGCGCCAGCGGCGCTGCACCAGCACCATCACCCCGCACACCGCCAGCGCCTCGGTGAAGCGGCCCAGCCAGGCCAGCGGCCGTGGACGCCGGTTCACCAGGCCGAAGTAATCGAGCACATCGAGGGCCTGGGAGCTGATCGGCTCGCCCTGGCGGCTGATCAGATCGCCGGCCTTCACGCTCAGGGTGGGAATGCCCTCCTGGCTGATCAGGGCCTCCAGGCGCCGCTGGCTCAGGGCCGCATCGCTGCGCAGGTTGCTCTGGCCCGCCAGGGTCTTGGCCAGCAGTCGTGCCCCCAGCTCCCGCGCCGGCGGGGCCAGGGTGTCGAGCTGCAGCTGGGCGGCCGCCAGCAGCTGGCCTTCCGCCAGCCCCGGCGCCACCCCCTGGCTGAGCATGCGCAGCTGGGCCTGGCGCAGATCGCGCTGCCAGCGGGCCAGGCTGAGGGCGTCTTGCTTCTGCAACCAGCTGCGCTCCTCGGGGGTGAGGGCAATCGGCTCCACCCGGCGCTGGGCATCGCTGGCCAGCCGCTCCAGCGGCTTGAGGTTGGCCTCGAGCCGTGTGAACAGCTCCTGGTTGGCCTTCTCATCCACCACCTGCACGGTGGTGCGGGGCAGCATCTGCTCGCGCCGCAGCTCCAGGGCCGAACTGTCGACCACCCGGGCGCTCTTGGGGGCCCGCACGGTGAACGGGGCCGGCATCCCCACCCGCAGGTTGGGCTCCACCAGCAGGGGCCAGCTGGCCACCAGCGCCACCAGCACGCACACCAGCAGTACCGCACCGCTGTCGCGCACCAGCCAGGCGGCTGGCCTCTGCCGCGGTTGCTCGGCGCGCAGCCAGCCACGCCAGAGGGATTGCAGGCGCCGCCATCGCATCGCCAAACGCTAGCCGCAGCGCGGGGCTGCAAGCTGGTAGCAGTTGAAACGCCGTGGCATGGCCGCACGCCTGGATGGCCGTTTGCTGGCGGGGCAGATCGAGGCCCGCCTGATCCACACCATCGCCGGGCGGCTCGCCGCCGTGGGGCGGCCGCCGGGGTTGGCGGTGCTGCGGGTGGGCGACGATCCGGCCAGTGGCGTGTATGTGGCCAATAAGGAGAAGGCCTGCGCCCGCGTGGGGATCACCAGCCTGGGGACCCATCTCCTCGCCGACACCCCGGCAGCGGAGGTGCTGGCGGCGGTGCAGCGGCTCAACGCCGATCCCGCCTGCGACGGCATCCTGCTGCAGCTGCCGCTGCCCGCCGGCCTGGCCGAGGGGCCGCTTCTGCTGGCCATCGACCCCGACAAGGACGCCGACGGCCTGCACACTCTCAATCTGGGCCGGCTGCTCAAGGGCGAGCCGGGCCCGCGCAGCTGCACCCCCGCCGGCGTGATGGCCCTGCTGGCCGCCGCCGGCGTGGAGCTCGCCGGCAAGCGGGCGGTGGTGGTGGGGCGCAGCATCCTGGTGGGCCAGCCCATGGCCCTGATGCTGCAGGCCGCCAACGCCACCGTGACCGTGGCCCACTCGCGCACGGGCGACCTGGCCGCGATCACCCGCCAGGCCGACGTGCTGGTGGTGGCTGCCGGCAGGCCGCGCATGATCGGAGCCGAGCACGTGCAGCCCGGCGCCGTGGTGGTGGATGTGGGCATCCATCGCACCGACAGCGGCCTCTGCGGCGATGTGCGCTTCGAGGAGGTGGAGCCGATCGCCAGTGCCATCAGCCCCGTGCCTGGCGGCGTGGGGCCGATGACCGTGACCATGCTGTTGGTGAACACCGTGGTGGCGTGGTGCCGCCGCCACGGTGTGGAGCACGATCTGGCCGATCTGGTGCCCTAGCTGGTGCCCTAGCGGCGCTGGCGGAAATCCTCCATCCAGGCGCGCCACTGTTCGGCCGCCACATCGCGGCCGCCCAGCCCGAAGGCGAGGGCCGCGGCCACGGCGATCGCACCGAGCAGCAGGCCGAAGGCCAGGTTCACGATGTCGGGGGCCACGCCGATCTGGCGCAGGGCCATGGCCCCGCTGAAGGCCACGATCGCCACCCGCGAGATCTGGGCCAGCAGGGCACCCTGCTGGCTGCCGGAGCTGCGCAGCAGGCCAGCGGCCAGGTTGGCCAGGTACAGCCCCACGCCAAACACCACCAGGCCCGCCAGCACCTGGCCGGAGAGCGACAGCAGGCCGGTCACCACGCCGGTGAGGGCGGGCAGGCCGAGCACGTCGGTGGCGGCCACCAGGGCGAACAGCAGGATCCCCCCCATCACCACCACGCCCACCAGCTCGGAGGGGCGACGGCGACCCGGTGCGGCGAAGGCCCCGGCTGCTCCATCCGGGTCAGCTGGACTGTCGCCGCGGGTTTCAAAGCCCAGCCAGGCGAACACCCGGTCGAAGCCGAAGCCCTCCAGGATCTGGGCCACCAGCTGGCCCACGAAGCGCCCGATCGCCACCGCCGCCACCAGAATCACCACGGCGGTGAACACCTGGGGCAGGCTGCTCAGCACACGGTTGAGCATGGTGGTGGCCGGCTCGGAGATGGCCGAGATCGCCAGGGCCTCCAGCGCCGCGGTGGCGGTGGGGATCAGCAGCAGCACGTAGGTGATCGTGCCGACCAGCCAGGAGAGCCCCTGCCCCCGCTCCGATTTCAGTCCGAAGCTTTCGCCCAGGCGGTCGCCGCCGGCGGAGGCCACCAGCTGGGTCACGATCCGGCCCACGTTGCGGGCGATGAACCAACCCACCGCCGCAATCGCCGCCGCCTTGATCAGGCGCGGCAGGGCTGCCAGCAGGTCGCTGAGCAAGTTGGCCAGCGGCGCCAGCTGGCTGCCCAGGTTGAGGGCATTGAGCACCAGCGGCAGGAAGAACAGCAGCACCAGCCAATAGAGAAGGTTGGCGAGGGTTTCACTCACCAGAAGGTGCTGACCTTGGTCGTGGTCGTCGATGAAGCGCTCCTCGAAGCGCAGCAGCTGGTTGCTGCGGCGCACGGCCGAGCGCCCCAGGCTGGCCACCAGCCAGCCCACCGCCGCCAGCACCGCCGCGGCGCCGAGCTTGGGCAGGAAGGCGAAGATCTGATTGAGAAACTGATTGAGCGGCTCCGACACGGTGGCCAGGTTGAGCACGTTCAGTGCCGCCACCACCGCCAGCACCAGAATCACCCAGAAGATCAGGGTGGCGATCCAGCGCTCCAGCGAAATGCGCCCGGGGCTGCCATCGGGGCTGCCGGCCACGAGGCGATCCAGCCGGGCGCGGCGCAGCAGCCGTCGGGCCGTGCCGGCCACTACGCCGGCCACCAGCCAGCCCACCACCAGAATCGCCAGGGCGCCGATCAGGTTGATCACGATCGGCAGCACCTGGGTCTGCAGGAAGGCCAGCCAGTGTTCAGGAGCGGGTGGGGCGGCCGGCAGCGCCGGCGCAGGGGAGGCAAGGGAGCCGGGTGCGCCCGGGGGCGCCGCCGGCAGCGAAGCAGGGGCCATGGTGGAAAACCATCTAGCCCCCAAAGGGTGTGCAGAGTGTTGCGATCGCGCCCAGATTTGTTGCGATCCCGCCCAGATTTGTTGCGATCAGACACGCAGAGAACACGCATCTCGGCTGATCGCGAAGGCTCCTGTCCCCCGGCCTCCGCCTGCCCTGAGCTCAGGCCGGAGGTGCTGAATCGGCTCGATCAGAGGCTGAACCCGGCGCTGCCTCCACCTACTGCCTCCACCTACTGCCTCCACCAACTTCAACGGCCTGAGAGGCGTTGTCCGTGTCCTTCCTCTTCCAGCAGTTCACCACCATTCGTTGAAGTCAATATGCACACACTGCATATTTGCAATGCTTGTGCACTGCCATGTGAGACCTCATCTTGTCAACGCGGGCTTCTGCCGGGAGGTGGAGTCACTGGTTGTGCTTCTTGATCTGGTGGATCTCCAGATCGCGTTCTGATCGCGCTTGCTTGCCTTGTTGTCGTGCCTCCTGCACACTCGATGGAGGAGTGGCGAGCCAGCGCTTCGTTTGTGCGCGTGCTGCTTAGATGGGGGGTTCGTGGATCTCTGGGTTGTAGCCATATCGTTTGCAGACTTCTTTGTATTGATTGCTCTCTTTGGTTTGGAGATGGAGATCGGCGTCGACCTCGCTGATAGTTCTTGGCCTCGGGCTGATGTCGCGAGTTTGTCTGCCAGACTTGCCCGTGATATTCACCATTTGTATTTCCTCTTCACTTGCGGTGTGCGGTGTAATTCGGAGGCTCGCCGCAAGGCCGCTTAAGAATTCCTTGTAATTGCGACAGAGATCTTCGTATCGGACTGTGGTTGAAAAGCTGCTGAAGTAATTCTGGAATTGAAGCAGGCTCTTGCAGTACTGATCAAGGCTGCCGGTCTTGGATAGTCGACGATGCCAGCCCTTCTTTCTTGACGATAGGAAGGAGTCGAGGGGATGGCGAATGCTGAGTATTGAATGAGGCTCGCTGGCCAGAGGAGAAGAGATTTTCCAGATTTCGATGTAATCGATAAAGTCTGACCGTGGCGATGGCATCCCGTGGTTGAATGAAGATTGGCTGTGGTCTCTTAAGAGAATTGATTGGCCCGTGGCTGTGGCGTGCTTGATGCAGATGTCAAGCTGGGTTGAAAAGTATTCATGCTTAAGTGTTTCGTCCAAGTCTTTGCCACTTGCTCGGCAGCAGTGTTCAACCAAAGAGGTGCGATTGAACGTGGATTCGGTTTTGGCGATGCCGGCTTTGGGATTGATTTCCGAAATAAGGATGGAATTGGTCAGGGCGCTAATGGCCTGAGACATAATTGAGCCACCGGTCGCGGCCACGTGATGGATGGTGAAAAGATGCACGATTGCGTAGCTCTTGGTGGGCTTAATCATACCTGAATCGGGTGCTCCATCAGATTGCGACCAAGTCATTTCAGGGGTTGCTTGTTAAATGGACAATGCCTCTCCAGTCAAAGGCTGGGTGTGAGGCTTGGGATGGGTGGATGATCTGTGGGCGGGCCTCTCTCCCCCGCCAGACTGTCAATATTGTTGGGCTCGAGTATGGCGAAAGCCGCTGATGATTCCCAGCGATCAGTGAGGTGGCGCATGCAGTCGCTGCTGTCGACGGAGCGAAGCGGAGTCGACTGCAGGTCGTGGGAACTGGCCGCCGAGGCCTAATATTCTTCTTGTGTTCTGGAAGGGTATGGATATTCCCTGCCAGGTAAATTCCCTGACAGGAAAATTCCCTGCAAATTTCAGGCAAATTCCTGGCAGAGCATCTGAATGAACGGTTTGCCCGGGCCTTGAACCAGGCCACCGCTCAGCCCAGGCCAATGGTTGCGCCCGACTCCGGTGGACGTTGGTCAGCACCTGCTGCTTTGCGGAAGCCTCCAGCTAGACGACGGCGGGGATCAAGCCGAATCTGCCTCGCACACGCCTATCACTTGCACACCCCTATCACTCGCACACACCTCTCAGCTGAGCCATGCCTACGGAGCCTGTGGGCACCAGGTCGCCCTGCCCAGTGGTGCCGCTCGCCAGCCGCTCGGTCAGCGCTGCACGTGATGCGCTGGGTTGAGTTCCTTGCGTGCCAGCCCCTGCAGCCAGGGGTGGCCTGAGAGAATCGCCGCCAGTGATCCGATCGGCATGACCGCGGCGGGGACGAGCACAGCCA
>JBILDP010000150.1:0-5680 GCA_044352535.1 Prochlorococcaceae cyanobacterium | reverse complement strand
ATCAATAGGCCCATACCCCGCTGGCGCAAATGATCGATCAGCTCCTGGAGATCAGACACCGCGATCGGGTCGACGCCCGCAAAAGGCTCATCGAGCAGGAGATAGCGAGGCCCGTTCATGCCAACGGCCAAGGCGCGTGCCACTTCACAGCGGCGGCGCTCCCCGCCTGAGAGCTGGTAGCCCTTGCGGTGCTGGAAGGCGCCCAGGTGAAACTCCTCGATCAGGCTGGACAGACGCTGGCGTCGCTGATCAACAGGGGTGCCGCTGACCTGGAGCGCAAGGGCGAGGTTGTCACGCACAGTGAGCTGCCTGAACACACTGGCCTCCTGGGGCAGATAGCCCACGCCCAGCCGGGCGCGCTGGGGCATCGGGCGATGGGCGATGTCCTCTCCATCCAGCAGCACCGCGCCACTGTCAGCGCGCAGCAGACCGGTGACCAGTCCGAAGGTGGTGGTCTTGCCGGCGCCGTTGGGACCAAGCAATCCCACCACCTCGCCAGGATTGAGCTGCAGCGACACGTGGTTCACCAACACGCGCCCGCCAATGGCGAGCACCACATCCCTGAGCTCCAGGCTCATGGACGATCCCCGCTGGCAGGCGATGAGGGCGTGGGGGCTGCCAGGTTGTAGCGACTGATCACCTGCTGGCCGGCAGCAGGCCGTGCCTCCAAGCGCTCCTGATTGACGAGATAAACGAGCTGCTCGGCTCGCAGGCTGTGGCCGTCGTCCTGGATCACGCTCACCTGGCCACTGAGCACGACCCGGCCCTCACGGCTGAAGTACTGGGCCTGTCGGGCCGTGGCAACCACACGCTGATCCGGGTAAACGATCCGCACGTTGCCGATGGCCGTCACGATCCCGGTGCTGTTGTCAGCCATCTGGCGATCCGACTCAATCGTGACCAGGCCGGTGGTGGCTGTCACCACAGGCGCAGACGATGCGGGCGCAGGCGATGCGGGTGCAGGGAGTGCGGGTGAAGGGAGTGCTGGCTGAGCTGCGACACGCATGGATGCAGGACCACGCCAGGTGGTGGCTGCAGCAGTGAGGCACAGGACCGTGAGCAGGGCGCCCAGCGGGCCTGCGGCAGGGCGAGGGAGGAACAACAGCAAGCCGCCACAGACCATGCTTCCTGTCAATTTACAGATCAAGATCCCCCCCGGCACCTGCATGCAATTTCAGCGGCGGCAAGCCCTCCACAGGCAGATCCTGTTGCAGTGCCAGCAGCCACACACGGGCCGAGCTCCGCAGGGCATCCAGGTCAAGTCCGAGCGCTTCGCCCGGGGCGGAGGCCAGCCGGCCCAGTCCCTCGCCGGTGAGGATCGTGGCCCCACGACGGTTGCCGCGCTGCAGGTGCAACTGGCCCACGGCTAGCTGCAGGATCCCCTGCAGCACAGCTCTCATCGGGCCAGCAGTTTCGTGCCACAAGGCCTCAAGGTCGTCGTGGCAGGCATACCAGTCGGCCGCATTGAACAGCCTGATGGCCTCCCCGAGACGGGGGTCTGCCATCAAGCTGGATTCCTGGGCATCGGAGATATGTCCCACGGCCTTGTCGGGTTGCCTCTGAGCCAGCAGTGCCGGCCTCAGCGCTTGGCAGGTTTTTTGGCCGGCAGCTTGCGCAGACGGATCGACTCAGGCGTGACCTCCAGCATCTCGTCGGGGCCGATGTACTCAAGGGCCCTCTCCAGGGTCATCTGCATCGGCGCCTGCAGGGTGTCGAGCTCTTCAGCGCCGGCGGAGCGCATGTTGGTGAGCTGCTTGGTCTTGCAGACGTTGATCTCGAGATCCTGGGGCCGGTTGTTTTCGCCGATGATCATCCCCTTGTACACCTTGGTGCCCGGGGTGATGAAGAACTGCCCGCGGTCTTCGGCGTTCTTGAGGGCATAGAAGGTGGCAGTGCCTTCCTCGAAGGCGATCAGCACGCCGTTGCGGCGGGCATCGAAATCACCCTGCATCGGGCGGTAGTCGAGGAAGGAGTGGCTCATGATGCCTTCGCCGCGGGTGGCGCGGATGAACTCACCGCGAAAGCCGATCAGGCCCCGTGAGGGCACCACGAATTCCAGCTGGGTGCGGCCGTCGTTGGTGTTCTCCATGTTCTGCATCTCGGCCTTGCGGATGCCGAGTTTCTCGATGCAGGCACCCACCGACTCCTCGGGCACATCGAGCACAAGGGTTTCAAAGGGCTCGCTGGGGGTGCCATCAATGGTGCGGAAGATCACCTGGGGCTGGCTCACCTGGAACTCATAGCCCTCGCGGCGCATCGTTTCGATCAGGATGCCCAGGTGCAGCTCACCTCGACCGCTCACGGACCAGCGGTCAGGGGAGTCGGTGTCCTCGACCCGTAGCGCCACGTTGGTGAGGAGTTCCTTCTGCAGACGGTCGCGCACCTGGCGGCTGGTGACGAACTTGCCCTCCTTGCCGGCAAACGGCGAGTCGTTGACGACGAACGTCATCTGCAAGGTGGGCTCGTCCACCTTGATCAGGGGCAGGGCCTCGGGGTTGTCGGGGCAGGCGATCGTCTCGCCGATGTTCACCTCATCGAAACCGGCCACGGCCACCAGATCACCGGCCCGGGCCTCCTCGATCTCGACCCGCTGCAGGCCCTGGAAACCGAGAAGCTTGCTGATGCGGCCGCGCTTCACACTGCCGTCGTCCCGTAGCAGGGCCACGGGCTGGTTGGCCTTGATCGTGCCGTTGTGGATCCGGCCGATCATGATTCGTCCCAGGAAATCGCTGTAATCGAGGGTGGTCACCTGCAGCTGCAGAGGCTTCTCGGGATCACCCACCGGCGGCGGCACATGGCGCAGGATCGCGTCAAACAGCGGACGCATGTTGTCGCTGTCGGTCTTCATGTCCGGCTTGGCGTAGCCGCCCATGCCGCTGCCGAACAAATAGGGAAAATCACACTGGTCGTCGTCGGCACCAAGCTCAAGGAAGAGGTCGAGCACCTTGTCGACGGCGATCTCAGGATCCACCCGGGCACGGTCGATCTTGTTGACAAACACAATCGGTCGGAGACCTTTTTCAAGCGCCTTCTTCAGCACGAAGCGCGTCTGCGGCATCGGGCCCTCATTGGCGTCCACGATCAGCAGGCAGCCATCCACCATGCCCAGCACCCGCTCCACTTCGCCACCGAAGTCGGCGTGGCCCGGGGTATCCACGATGTTGATCCGGATCCCCTCGTAGTCGACAGCGGTGTTCTTGGAGAGGATGGTGATGCCGCGCTCTCGCTCGAGATCGTTGGAGTCCATCACGCAGGTGGGGATGGCCTCGTTGTCGCGGAAAATGCCCGACTGAGCCAGCAGGGCGTCCACCAGGGTGGTCTTGCCGTGGTCAACGTGGGCAATGATCGCGATATTGCGAATCGGCGTGCCGGGATGGGCGGCGCTCATGCAGTAATCCTGAAACGGTGGTCTGTGTGGCGAACGCCCCGAGCAGAGCAGACTTGAAGGAGCCTTCTGCGGCAAGTGTTGAAGGGTCCAGAAGAACGATCTACGCGAACAGATCTACGAGAACATCAACGCTTGGATTGCCCGCCCCAGTTGGGATGCCCCGTTTGGTTAGCCATTGGATAGCCAATGGATGACCGACGGAACCTGAGATCAGGGTCTCAACCAGACTTTGATGATACGGCACGCTGCCGTGGCGCTTTGAGGCTGCCACGGGTCACGCCGAGACGGCTCTCCAGCTGCTCACTGCGCCAGAGGTCCTGGCCGCTGCGGCGCCCGGCCAGCAGATCCAGATAGGCCCGTACACGACGCTCGGCAGCCTCACCCGACTCGTCGAGCAACTCCACCCGCAGGTGCCTGATGCCTGCCTCCAGTAGCTGGGGCAATGCTTCAGCCGCAGTCTGAGCCCTGCCGTTGAAGAGCGTGTTGCGGCAACCGAGATCGGCCCGCAGGGGGTGCTCACTGCCACTCCGGTCGCGCAGCAGCACCTGATGGCGCTCGCAGGGTCTGCCGCAGTCGGTGTGGTCGTGGCCATCGGAGAGAAAGGCGCAGAACAGGCAGTGCTCCATGTGGAACAGGGGCATGTGCTGGTGAACCGTGACCTCCAGGGCCACCGCCGGCACACCTGCCGCCAGGGCGGAAAGCTGCTGCAGATCGAGGTCGTAGCTGGCGGTGATCCGCTGCAGGCCCCACTGATCCAGAAACCAGCCCGCCGTAAGTGGGTTGGCCACATTGAGGCTGAAATCACCCACACAGGGCGCCAGGGGCGTGAGCCGCTCCAGTTGATCAGCGTTGCGCACCAGGTAGCCATCGGGGCGGGCCTGAATGAGGGGTTGCAGGCTCCAGGCCTCATCAGGCCGGGTGATCCGGGCCCCCGTGAGCCAGATGCCCTGGCGCCAGCAGCCCTGGCCGAGAGCCACGGCCTCGCGGAGCTCGCGCGGCTGCTCCAGATCCGCAGTCACGCTGGCGAGTGGCAACGGGCGCAGGGCCCGGAGCTGCTCGAGGCTGCGTACCAGCACATGCAGCTGGGGCTGGGCGGGAGCAGGCGTCCGCTCCTTCGGCAGCAGCGAGGCCCCGACCTGGGCATAGGCCACCGGTTCCGAACGGACTGGCTGTTGAACGGGGCGGGCTTGCCTGACACGTTCATCGAGCTGCTGCACAAGGGCTCGGCGCATGCGGTTGAGTTCTGCCACCGGCAGAAACAGCCCTGGCGGCAGGTCGAGCTGCAGGCAGCGAAGCTGCCAACCGGTGCCACCCAGACGGCCGAGCTGGGCCTCAAGCCGGGCACGATCGAGCCCGGCCCCTGAGGCCATCGCCAGCGGCATGGCCGAGCGGCAGGCCAGCGCCGCTCCGCTGTCTGCAGCCCATGGCGGATCTGCCAAATCACCCAGCTCAAGGCCATCGGCCGCCAGAAGCGTGATCTCGAGTGGCTCGCCCAGGGTGCCGCGCACCAGCAGCTCCAGGCCTGCAGCAAGCTCAGGAGCGGCGGCAGCGGCCTGCCGCTGCCAGCGCCGCTCGAGGGCCGGATCACTGGTGAGCCAGCAGGGGCTACCGGTCCGGAGCGGCCGACCATCAATCCGGCCCGGTCCCAGGCGCAGGGCCAGCAGATCGGGAGCACGCCGTTCCACCGCCATCACTCGGCCTCCCACTTCTGCCGGGGGCTCGAGGGGTGAAGGGGCCGGTCCCTCAAGGACCAACCCGTCGCCGGGTTTGAGCGGCTCGAGGCTGCGCAGCAACCACCAGCCGCCCGGCTCAATCGCCTCCAGTCGCCCGATCTGGGGACCCCTCTTTTTGCTCCAGCGGCCATGAACCAGGCGCCGATGGTCCACGCCCTCAAGCCAACCGCTGGACAGTCCACGCGAAAAGGCCAGTTCCAGGCTGCGGCGTTGCTCTTCAGCCGGCTGCACATCGTCGATAGATGGTGCAGCAGAACCAACGCTGCCCCCCTCCAGCCGATCGAGGGTCTGGCGATAGGCCTGCGTGACCGCGGCGACGTACGTCGCCTCCTTGAGCCGGCCCTCGATCTTGAGGCTGGCGATTCCCAGGTCGGCCAGCTGCGGCAGCAGCTCCCAGGCAGCCAGATCCTGGGGGGAGAGCAGATAACGCTGCTCTCCGAGATCACGCTCCTGGCCATCCACGATCAGCTGGTAGGGCAGCCGGCAAGCCTGGGCACACTCACCGCGGTTGGCGCTGCGCTGGCCAAGGGCCTCACTGGTGAGGCACTGGCCCGAATAG
>JBILDP010000149.1:0-5806 GCA_044352535.1 Prochlorococcaceae cyanobacterium | reverse complement strand
CCCCGCCGCCACGGCCACACCAGCGACGCCTGAACAGCGGGCCCGCGCCGCCGAGCTGCGTGCGCTGCTGAACCGTGCCGCCCACGCCTACTACGTGCTGGATGCTCCGGTCATGGAGGATCCGGTCTACGACCGCTTGCTGCGGGAGCTGGAGTCACTGGAAGCGGCCCACCCGGAGCTCCACACGCCCGACAGTCCCACCCAGCGGGTGGGTGGGGCCCCGGCCGAGGGGTTCGCGAGCGTGGCCCACCGCATCGGCCTGCTCAGCCTCGACAACGCCTTTTCGCTGGCGGAGCTCGAGGCCTGGTATGGCCGCCTGCTCAGGGTGCTCGACCGCACCCCGGAGGCCGGGGCCCCCCTGCCCCAGTTGGCGATGGTGGGCGAACTGAAGATCGATGGCAACGCCCTGGCCCTGAGCTACGAGCACGGCGTGCTGGTGCGGGCCGCCACCCGCGGCGATGGCGAGCGGGGCGAGGAGATCACCGCCAATGTGCGCACGATCCAGAGCGTGCCCCTGCGCCTGCAGCTGGAGCATCCGCCCGCTTGGGTGGAGGTGCGTGGCGAGGCCCTGATCCCCGATGCCACCTTCGCGGCGATCAACGCCGAGCGCGAGGCCCGGGGGGAGGCCCTGTTCGCCAACCCCCGCAACGCCTGCGCCGGCACCCTGCGCCAGCTCGACCCGAAGGTGGTGGCGGCGCGGCGGCTGGCGTTCTTCGCCTACACGCTGCATCTGCCGGACGACTGGCAGCCCCAGGCGGGGGATCCGGCCAGGCCCGCCACGCAGTGGGACGCCCTGCAGTGGCTGCAGGCCGCCGGCTTCCAGGTGAACCCCAACGCTGAACTGCTGCCCTCACTGGCGGCGGTGGAGGCCTTCTTCGCCCAGTGGGAGGAGGGGCGCAGGCAACTCCCCTACGCCACCGATGGCGTGGTGGTGAAGCTCAACGACCTGCGCCTGCAGGTCGATGCCGGCTTCACCCAGAAGGCGCCGCGCTGGGCCATCGCCCTCAAATACGCCGCCGAGGAGGCTCCGAGCAAACTGCTGCGCCTCGCCTGCCAGGTGGGCCGCACCGGGGTGGTCACGCCGGTGGCCGAATTCGAACCCGTGCCGCTGGCGGGCACCACGGTGAGCCGAGCCACCCTGCACAACGCCGATCGGCTGGCGGAGCTCGACCTCCACGCCGGCGACACGATCGTGGTGCGCAAGGCCGGCGAGATCATCCCCGAGGTGGTGCGGGTGCTGCCGGAACTGCGGCCCGCCGGCGCGGCGCGGTTGGAGCTGCCCCACGTGTGCCCGGAGTGTGGTTCGGGGCTGGTGCGCGAGGAGGGGGAGGCGGCCACCCGCTGCGTGAACAGCAGCTGCCCGGCGATCCTGCGCGGCATCCTGCGCCACTGGGTCAGCAAAGGGGCCCTTGATGTGGACGGCCTGGGCAGCAAGCTGATCGAGCAGCTGGTGGACCGGGGCCTGGTGGGCTCGATCGCCGACCTGTATCGGCTGGATGCGGCCCTGCTGGCCAGCCTGGAGCGGATGGGCGCCAAGAGCGCCGAGAACCTGGTGGCCGCCCTGGCCGCCTCGAAGCAGCAACCCTGGCACCGTCAGCTGTATGGGCTGGGCATCCACCACGTGGGCGAGGTGAACGCCAAGGCCCTGGCCCAGGCCTTCCCCAGCGTGGCCGAACTGGCCACCGCCGCGGCCGATATGCCGGAGCTGATCACGGCGGTGTTCGGCATCGGCGAGCAGATCGCCCAGAGCCTGCAGCAGTGGTTTGCCACCGTCGCCAACCAGCGGCTGTTGGCAGAGCTGGAAAGCCTGGGGTTCTCCCTGGCGGCCAGCGCCGCTGAGCGAGAAGCGGTGAGAGCGGGCCAGACCGCTTTCGATAGTGCAAAGACGCTCCTGGGCCAGACCTTCGTGCTTACCGGCACGCTGCCGTCGTTGAGTCGCCGCCAGGCCCAGGAACTGATCGAGGCGGCCGGTGGCAAGGTGAGCGGCTCGGTGAGCAAGAAAACCAGCTATCTGGTGGCCGGTGAGGAAGCAGGCAGCAAACTCAGCAAGGCCGAGAGCCTGGGGGTGCCGGTGCTCGATGAGGCGGGCTTGCGCAGCCTGCTGGAGGCGGCATGAGCCAGCCCGCCGTGTACCGCTGGATCAAAACCGAGTGCGGCCGGGCGAAATACGCCGAGCTGGCTGCGCGGCGCGGAATGCTTGCACGGCTGCGGCTGGCTTGGTTTGTGTTGGTTGCTGCGATCCGGGATTGGCGAATGCCATAAAAAAAGGCCCCTTTCGGGGCCAGTGCAACTTGATGCGTGTGTGGGAGATCTTGCCGAATCAGAACAGATCTGGATTCTGAATCAGGTTGAGCTGGCCTCCCTGCACGAGATAGCCGTTCCCCGCCAGATTTCCGTTTACCAGGTTGTGCGCCTGTACATCGGCCAGAAACATGCTGCCAGCCGTTTCGCCGTAGATGCTGGACACATCGATGATCCCCGAGGATTCCCAGTTGCCGTAGTCGGAGGGATTGGGATCCGTTTGTCCATAAATCGTTGGAACTGCAGTTCTGTCGATTTGCAGCCAGCGATCAGCTTGGGCCTGACCCGTTACGGGGTCTTTGACACTGGTGCTCACCTTCCAAATTGAGGCTTCTTGCTCAGCGAAATAGCCGGCGGCCACCGAACGATCTTCCTGGACATAGATGGATCCGTCCTGGGACCAGGTTAGGTTGTCTGGATTGCGAATAATGGTGGCACCGAAGGCGGCCTGCTCAGCAGTGTCGATGATGCCATTGTTGTTGCCATTGCTTGCATCCCATGTGGCAATCTGCCGATCGCCGTCGTAGATCACGGCTAGGTCAGTGCGGTTTGTGGCACTGATTTGGCCCTGGCGATCAAAGGCTTGAGATAGATCAAGAGTGATCAGATTGCCAAAGGCATCCGCGCCATTGAAGGCTGAGTTGCCAGTGGTGGCAAACACCACCTGTTGGCCGTTGAGGGGATTGACGTTGCCGTCCTCAAGGCGGCTCAGCTGCAGGGCGCCCAGAGCGTTGGCATTGCTCCGCAGAGTTGCTTCATCCCATCCGGCGACCTCAGTGCCGCTGCCCACGAGCACCCAGCGGCCTGCTGCCGAGCTGCCGAGAGCAAGAGCAGTGAGATCGGCCGAGTCAGGGACACCCTCTGCGCCGGCATCAACGCCAATGCTGCTGTCAGTGGGAACCCAGGTGTACACGCTTCCCTGCTCTTTGGCCAGGCCATTGCGCTCAAGAAAACCAGCGCCGGGAGAATTAGCCTTCTGGCCTACCCAGAGATAGAGAGGGGCTGTGTTGTCATCGAGAAGCAGCACACCCACAGTTCTGGTGCTGCCAGTATCCACCTGAAGGGCCGTCTCCCAGCCGCCTCGGCCAAGGCCGGGCAAGGCATAAAGCGTTTCGGTCTTGGTGTCCAGCGCATAGAAGAGACCCTCGTCGCTCTCTTCGCCAGTGAGATAGACCGAGTCGCGGAAGCCTCGCTTTCCTTCGAAACGACGACTTTGCTCAAAGCTGCCGGAGCAGAAGCGACTGAAGCCGCCATTGATCTGGCTGGCGTCTGTAACAAAATTGCCTTCGACATCCACAATCTTTTTGTAAGCAATCCCGCCTGCGGTCACGGCAGACTGATAGCCGTTGAGCGCGTCATCGTCAACGTCCTTGTCGACGATGAATTTTGTGATGCGAGCTCCCGTGAGTGCCACTCCGTCGACGAGATAGGGGAGTCCAGCTGTGGATCCGAGTTCGCTATTGGCCAGCACCGTGTAGGTGCCATTGCGGTTGTCATAGGCGCCTAATCCGTCAAAAATACCAGTTGGCGTAAAAACGCTATCTCCAGGCCTGAGACCGTTGGTGAACTCGCCGTTCGTGATCAGATTGCTGACCTCAAGTTCGGGGCCGCCTGCCACGTCCTTGAGCATGGTGGATTCAAAGGAGCCAGCGCTTCCGGGGGCGGGCGAATTGATCAGTGCCTCAAGATCTACGAAGTCAAGTGTATTGCTGACTTCGTTTGAAACCAACAGCAATGGCTGGCCATTGGGGCTCTCCTTGGCGGGAATCACCTGGAGGCCCTCAGGGCTAACGCTGCCGTCAATCACCAGATGATTCACGTAGCTGGATTGGGCTGGTCGGGTCACATCAAAAACCACCACGGTGGTCTTGGTGCCGCGCTCAAGAGCGGCAATGGCGTAGGTGCGGCCATCCACGCGGGTGGTGATCACGCTTTCCACCTCCACGCCCTTGTCGTCGCTGCGGCTATCGGCATAGGTGCCGGTAGCAAAGGCGATGGTCTGCAGGCTGGTGCCGCTGTCCCAGACCAAGGCCCCGGTTGTGGCATCGAAAATCGACACGGAGCGACTGCCAATCGCTGTGGTGGTGCTGGGCCCGGCTGGAGCAGGATCCTTGATGGTGTTGAGGCGGCCGCCAGGAGCAGTGGCATTCCGGCTGACATCTTCATAGTCGCCATACTCCCGGGCATCACCTTCGTTGGCAGTGATGTAGTAGTCGCGACCGCCAGCTCTGAAGGCACTGATGCCATCAGGCATCCGCAGGCCCTGGAATGCCTGACCGAGCTTGGGACGGAACACTGAAGAGTTGCTGGGGCCGTCCCGATCCGACAGGTCAACAGCCTGTTGGCTGAAATCGACCGATCCCAGCTCCTGCACCGACTCAATCTGGCGGGTCTGCAGGTTCACCACGGCCACGCCGTTATTTTCCTGCACGGTGACGTAAGCCTTTTCGCCTCGAATGCTTACGTACTCCGGCTCAAGGTCCTGCGCAGGGGTTGTGCCTGTCGGTCCTGAAATCCTCAGGCCGGCTGGCAGAGAGATGCCATCAAAACTTAAATCTGTATAGCTGAAGCTAGGAATCCTGGTTGGACTCGTGATGTCGATGATGCCCACCGAGCCGATCGGATCGACGCCGTAATCGCTGCTGGGCTGACCCTCATTTGCGATCACCAGCTGGCGGCCATTGGTGCTGAAGGCGATGCCGTCCGGCAGATAGCCCACCTGAACGTCCTGCAGCACTGTCAGGGTGCCGTCGCTGCCCATCCGGAAGAAGCGCACCACTCCCTGGGAAGGATTGGTGTCGTAATCGGCTGGTACCAATGCGACTGCAACGAGATCCCTGAACGCAGCTACAGATGTGCTGGTGTAGTCGCCATAGGCTATGCGTTGCTTCAGAGTCGGACTGGAGACGTTGGTGGCGTCCGTGACCTGCAGCGTGGATCCGCCGCCAGAAGAAAGCACGAAGAGCTTTCCCTCTAGAGCCACTGTGGCAGAGATCTCGCTCTGAAACTGCTCACCAGATGTTTCAGCTGGTGTGAGATTGATGCTGCCAGCCAGAGGAGATGTGTAGGGCACGGCTCACAAAAAAGCTTTGATCACACAATCGCCGTGCGCACCCGGCTTTCCGGTTAAGGAGTGGCAATAAAATGGTTAGACCAAGCCAAAATGCAGTTTGGGCTACATGCCTGCTGCAGCGCAGATCACGTTTGCGGAGTGTCGTGTAGTGCTTTTTGCGCTGCTCGGCCCGCCAGCCATGCCGCGCCCACCGTGGCCAGCAGGCCCATGATGCGGAGCGCCCAGGTGCCTGTATCGGCACGGTTGGCCAGCACATCCCCGAAGCGGGCTACATCACCTGCCAGTGCCCCCAGGCTGCAGAACAGGATCGTGCCCGGGAGGATGCCGAGCAGTCCCACGCTGTAATCGCGCAGGCTCACCTCACTGAGGCCGTAGGCCAGGTTCAGGAGCGAGAAGGGAAATGCCGGAGAGAGCCTGGTGAGCAGCACCAGC
>JBILDP010000148.1:0-5811 GCA_044352535.1 Prochlorococcaceae cyanobacterium | reverse complement strand
CAACACGGCGCCCTATCTGCTCTACGCCGTGGTGCGCATCGCCGGCATCGCCCGCAAGGGCGGCGATCTGGCCACCGGTGTTGGCTCCGCAGCTCCTGGCGGTGAGCTGCTCAAGCTCGATGCGGTGATCGCCGAGGTGGAGAGCGAGCTGCTGCCCAACCGCTTCTACGACCAGGTGCCCGTGCTCAAGGCCGAGGAGCCAGCCCGCAGCTCCCGCCTGGCCCTCTGCCGCCTCACCGCAGGCACCCTCAAACTGGGCCTGGGCCTGCTGGGGATTCCCACGCTGGAGCGGATGTGATGGGGTAGGGGCGCTCAGCCGCCCAGCTGGCCCACCTGCGCGCTGGCGGCCAGGCCCGCTTCGATGGCTCCCTCGAAATAGCCAGGCCAGCGGCGGGCGGCTTCGGTGCCGGCCCAGATCACCCGGCCGTGGGGTTGCTGCCACACCGACCCATAGCGGCTCCAGGCGCCTGGCCCCAGGAAGCTGGTGAAGGCGCCGCCGCTCCAGCTCTCGTCGTTCCAGTTGTGCAGCACCAGCTCACTGGGCTCGGCTGCCTCTGCCCCCCACAGGCAGGCCAGGTCCTTCAGCACCAGCCGCCGTTGCTCGCTCTCCGGCACCTGCTGCAAGCGCACGGCCCGGTCGCCGGCAACGAAGCCCGCCAGCACTCCGGGGCCGTCTGGAGCTGAGCTGTCCACGCTGAGCTCCAGGAAGGGCAGGTTGCCGATCCCCAGGCCATTGAGCCTTCGCTGGCGCCAGAACGGCTGCGGATACACGGCAAGCACCTTGATCATCGAGCCCATCGGCGACCGTTGCAGCAGGCCCTGCCAGGCCGGAGGCAGTGCCGGGCTGAAGCGGATGCCCAGGCGCAGTGGGGGCGGGATCGCAACCACCGCCGCCGCGGCTGCCATCCCAACCCCCGTTCTGTAGATCACCCGTACCCCCCCACGGTCCTGTTCGATGGCCCCCACCGGCGCCGACAGTTCAATCAAGTCGGCCATGTCTTCGGCCAGTCGCTGGGCCACCTGCGCCGCACCCCCGTGCACCAGCCAGGCTTCCGGGGTGTCTTGCTGGGGGGCCACCGCCTGGCTCCAGGCCAGGTGCAACATCGAGCTCTCATGCGGTTCAAAGCCGCCGGATCCGCCCATGCGGGCCAGCCAGGCAAAGGGATAACGGGCCAGGTCGCCGGCCCGCTGGCGGTCAAGCCAGCCCGCGATCGTGAGCTCATCCAGGGTGGTGGCAGCGGGGCTGGTCCAGGGCTGCTCCGGCGGCACCTGGGCCACCAGCTGCTGAAAGCGCCGTTGCAACGCCAGGGCTTCAGCCACTTCGCCAGGCGGCAGTCCCAGCTGTTCCGGCTGGAAGAACAGCAGGCTGGCACCAAAGTTGTGCTCCACGCCGGCCCGATAGGCCGTGCCGTTCCAATGAAACACCCCCTCGCCGTTGTAGTGGGTGGGGTAGCGCTCGAGGCCGAACTCCTCCAGCAAGGCCAGCAGATGCCGATGGGTGGCGCCCACCCACTGGCCGCCCAGATCCAGCGGCAGGCCCGTGATGCTGCGGTGGCCATGCATCCTGCCGCCGCAGCGCTGGCGAGCCTCCAGCACCCGCACCCGCAGACCCTGGCGGTGCAGGTCTCGGGCGCAGACCAGGCCGGAGAGGCCGGCGCCCACAACAACAACGTCGACCGACCTGGTTGCCATCAGATCAACAGTCCGGCAGCCAGGAGAGTGCTCAGTGAGTGCGCCATCGCACGCCGGCTTCGCGGTCCAACCCTGGCACGTTCTAGTCGCTCGGGGTGGTGACAGCAGGTGCTGCCTACGCTGCCTGGGTTGCGTCTCCGGTCGTCCCGGCCTGCACCGTGAACCTGCCTCAAGCCCGCCCCGAGGTGGAGAGCCTCCAGGCCTACAGCGCTCCACTGGAGGGCCGGCGCGGAATGTTGCGGCTGGATTTCAACGAGAACACGGTGGGGCCCAGCCCGAAGGTGGTGGAGGCCCTGCGCGCGATTCCCGCCGACCAGATCGCCGTTTATCCGGAGTACGACGGCCTGCGTGAAGCGGTGGTGGCCAATCTTTCGGCCGCCCTGCGCCAGCCCCTGCACCCCAACCAGATCGGCCTGTTCAACGGCGTGGATGCGGCCATCCACGCCATCTTTCACGCCTACGGCGACCGGGGCGACACCCTGCTCACCACCAGCCCCACCTTCGGCTACTACACCCCCTGCGCCCAGATGCAGGGCATGGCGATCGAGGCCATCCCCTATCGGCTCCCCGAGTTCGCCTTCCCGCTTGAGGAGATTCGCGCCGCGCTCGCGGGCCAGCCGCGCCTGCTGCTGATCTGCAACCCCAACAACCCCACCGGCACCCGGCTGCCACCCGAGCCGATCCTGGAGTTGGCGGCGGCGGCTCCCCAGACCCTGGTGGTGGTGGATGAGCTCTATGAGGCTTTCACCGGCGACAGCGTGTTGCCGCTGGCCGACTTCGCCGCCACGCCCAACCTGGTGGTGCTGCGCTCCCTGGCCAAGACCGCCGGCCTGGCCGGGCTGCGCATGGGCTTCGCGATCGGTGCGGCGCCGGTGATCGATCGCATCAGCCGGGTCACCGGGCCCTACGACATCAACAGCTTCGCGGTGACGGCGGCCCACGCCGCCTTGGCCGATCAGGCCTACACCGATGCCTACGTGGCTGAGGTGAAGCGCGCCCGTGCCTGGCTGGTGGAGCAGCTGCAGGCTGCCGGCGTGCGCCACCACGCAGCCGGTGGCAACTATCTGCTGATCTGGCCCGGGAGCCCGGCTGAAGAGGTGGAGCGCCGCCTGCGAGCGGCTGGCATCCTGGTGCGCTCCATGGCGGGCAAGCCGCTGATTGAGGGTGCGCTGCGCGTGAGCATCGGCACCACGGAGCAGATGCAGCGGTTCTGGGCGGCTTACCAGGCCCTCTAGCGCATCACCTCGATTACCGGTCCGCCGTCGAGCTTGCCGGGCAGGCTGATGCTGCTGCCGCGGCGCTGCACCGGTGTGCCGGCCATGGCATCGAGGAACGGCTGGATGCCGCTCTGGTCACAGTCTTTGGGAGCTTTGCCGCTCACGTATTGCACCGGGATCACCCGGCGCGGCTGCAGTTCGCGGACGATCTCGGCGGCCTCGCGCCCGTCGTACACCTTGGCGCCGCCGCCCACGCCGATGATCAGCACGTCGGGGCGGCCCAGCATCACCTTGTCGGCGGGGCTCAGCTGCGTGAGCGTGCCGCCCAGGTGGGCGAAGCTCAGACCGCCCTGCTCCCAGCGCCACAGGGTGGACTGGCCAAAGCGGCGTCCGCCCACCCGGTCGTGGGGACCGCTGATGCCCTCGATCTTCAGGCCCGCCACCTTGTAGGAGCCGGGATTCACCAGAAACTGGCCCTTGGCCACGGGCGCTCCTTCATCCAGAAGCCGGCTGCTGGCCAGGATCACGTTGGCGCTGACGCGGGGCTCGGCCAGGCCGGCGGCGCAGCCCACCGCCTTGAAGGGATTCACCAGCACGCTGGCACCGCCGCCCTGGATCAGCAGGGCGCTGTGGCCAAAGCTCGTGATGCTCACGCCGCTGCCGGCCATGGCCGGGGCGCCGGCCAGCAGCGCGGCGCTCAGGCCAAGGGTGGGAAGCAGGCGCATGGCGGTGCGGCAGTCGCCGCGACGCTAACCCACATGCGCGCAGTGGCTGGGGGCCTCAGCGGCTGGCCTGGCGCAGGAAGTTGGCCAGCAGCGCATGACCGCCCTGGGTGAGCACACTCTCAGGATGGAACTGAACCCCCTCGATATGGGTGTGGTCGCGGTGGCGTAGACCCATGATCGTGCCGTCGTCGAGCCAGGCGGTGATCTCCAGGCAGTCGGGCAGGCTCTCGCGCTCCGCGATCAAACTGTGGTAACGGGTGGCGGTGAGCGGATCTGGCAATCCGGCAAAGACCCCCTGGCCGCTGTGGTGCACCGGAGAGGTTTTGCCGTGCATGAGCTCCCTGGCGCGCACCACCTTGCCGCCGAACACCTGGGCGATCGACTGATGACCCAGGCACACCCCCAGGGTGGGGATGGTGGGGCTGAGCTGGCGCAGCACCTCCAGGCACACGCCCGACTGATCCGGGTCGCCGGGACCAGGGGAGATCAGGATCGCCGCCGGATTGAGGGCGCGGATCTGCTCCAGGCTGAGGGCGTCGTTGCGCTCCACCCGCAGCTCGGCGGCCAGGGGGTGCTCGGCGGCCAGCTCGCCCAGATACTGCACCAGGTTGAAGGTGAAGCTGTCGTAGTTGTCGAGAACGAGCAGCATCGGCGTCTGAGGAACGCCTTGGCGGCGTTGTGCGGGGGCCTCCATTCAAAGGCCCAGCGGCGGCCTAGAGCCCAAGCCGCGCCAGTAGGGGTGGCACCAGCAGCAGTGCGGCGATCAGCACTGAGCTGAGCGCGGCCACCAGCACGGCGGCGGCCGCGCAGTCTTTGGCGATCCGGGCCAGCGGGTGAAACTTGCGGCCGATCGCCAGATCCACCACCGCTTCAATGGCGGTGTTGATCAGCTCCAGCACAATCACGGCCGCCACCGTGAGCACGAGCACCGCCAGCTGGGCCGGTGGCAGGGCCAGCCACAGCCCCAGGCAGAAGGCCAGGGCACCGGTGCCCACGTGGATGCGGAAGTTGCGCTGGCTCAGAAAGCTGTAGGCCAGGCCCTGGGCGGCGTAGCGGAAGCTGGAGGGCAGGTCGTTGGCCACCGCCCAGGCGCCCCTGCGGCGGGCAAGCGGCTCTCTGCCAGACCTCTCGGTCTCCAGCTCCACCGGCTGGAGATCGCGGCGGGGTGCGCGACTGGGCAGGGGACTGGCCATGGCGTGCACGAACCCTAACGCCGCTGGCCAGTGGCAACAGGTGTCGCCAGGAACAGCTGCTCCTGGCGGGCCAGCATCGCTTCCAGGCTTGGTTCGTCGGGATGGTCCCAGCCCAGCAGGTGCAGCAGCCCGTGGCTGGCCAGGAACAGCAGCTCCCGCTCCAGGTCGTGGCCATGCTCAGGGGCCTGGCGGGCAGCGGTCTCCACCGAGATCACGATGTCGCCGAGCTCGAGCGGGCCCGGCATCGGCATCGGTGGGGCGTCATCGAGTCCCGCATCCTGGGCGGCGAAGGCCAGCACATCGGTGGGCCCGCTCTTGGCGCGCCAGTCGCCGTTGAGCGCGGCGATCTCGGCGTCGCCCACCAGGCTCAGGCCGAGGCTGTAGGCGGGGGCCAGCAGCTCGGTGGGCAGCTCGCCGGCCAGCTCGGCCAGCCAGGTGCTCAGGAGACCGTGCCATGGATCCGCTCCCTCCAGCGGATCGAGCCAGCTGCCGCCGGCCTTCAGCAGCTCAGGCGCCAGCTCCGGATCAGCGGCAAAGGCCAGGTCGAGGTCGATGTCGGTGGCCACGTCAGCCCCCGGGCAGCTGGGGCCGCCCCAGCCAGGCGATCAGGGTGATGAAGCCCAGGAAGCCCACCGCCGTGAGGCCGAAGTGAAACAGGCTCTGGCGGCCCTTGCGCACCATGTTGCGCATGGCCAGTTTCACGAAGCTGGGGTTCTCGCCGCCGGCCTGCGGCGCGGGATCGGGCTGGGGTTCAGTCATCGCCGGAGCCTCCGCCCACTTCCACGCCGGCATGCAGCAGGCTCTGGATGAAGGGATCCAGGTCGCCGTCCATCACGCCCTGCACGTCGGTGGTCTCGTGCTGGGTGCGCAGGTCTTTCACCATCTGGTAGGGGTGAAACACGTAGTTGCGGATCTGGTTGCCCCAGGCCGCTTCCACGATGTCGCCGCGGATGTCGGCGATCTCGGCGGCCCGCTGCTCCTGGG
>JBILDP010000147.1:0-5838 GCA_044352535.1 Prochlorococcaceae cyanobacterium | reverse complement strand
CGGGCGACGGCTGCCGATGCCCGCCGCGCTGAGCTGCTCCTCCGGCAGGTCCCAGCCCAGATCGCGGTGGAATTCCCGGTAGGCCCCGTGGCCGGGATAGCCCTCGCGGGCACTCCACACCGGCAGGGTGGCGTTGCTGTCGCGGCCGAAGAAGGCCACGCCCGCCGGCGAGGAGATCGGCGCAAACACGCCGTAGCGCGGCCTCGGCAGGGCGTGCAGCAGGCCATGCCCATCCAGCACCGTGTAGCGCAGGCCCGCCGCCAGCAGCTGCTGGTCGAGCCCCTCGTAGTAGGCGCATTCCGGCAGCCAGATGCCCAGCGGGCGCTCGCCCAGCTGGCGGGTGTGCTCGCGCACCGCCGTGAGCAACTGGGCCCGCACCGCCTCCGGCACCTCGCGCAGCAGCGGCAGGTAGCCGTGGGTGGCGCCGCAGGTGATCAGGTCGAGCACCCCCAGCTGCTGCAGCCGCGCGAAGCGGGGCACCAGCCGGCCCTGGCAGCGGCGCCACTGGGCCTCGATCGCCGCCAACTGCTCGGCCAGGGCGGCGGCCGCGCTGGCATGGTCGGCGGGTGCCTGCTGCAGCAGCTCCTGGCGCAGGCGCAGCCAGGGCAGGAAGCGCTGGTTGAGGTCGCGGTCGGCCAGCAGCGACAGCAGGGTGGGCGAGAGCCCCAGGGTGAGCCGTGGCCGCTGGGCCGGATCGGCTGCCGCCGCCTCCAGCACCGCCAGCAGCGGCAGATAGCACTCCTGCAGGGCCTGGAAATACCAGTCTTCTTCCAGCGAGCCCGGCGCCGAGGAGCGCACGTAGGGCAGGTGGGCGTGCAACACAAACGCCAGCTGCCCCGTGGCCATGGCTTGCCCCCAGTGGCCGCACTGTAAGGGCAGTTCCAGTGGGAACCAGCGGCACCCACCCCCTAGAATGGGGCTAACTCATAGCCAGTCCGCTTAAGGCCTGGTTCGCACTGAGCTCATCTTCGCCAACCCGTTCACGTAAGGAGCCCCGATGGCCCGAGACCCCGGCCGGGTGTTGATCTTCGACACCACCCTGCGCGACGGCGAGCAGTCGCCCGGCGCCAGCCTCAACCTGGAGGAGAAGCTGGCGATCGCCCAGCAGCTGGCCCGCCTGGGGGTCGACATCATCGAGGCCGGCTTCCCCTTCGCCAGCCCCGGCGATTTCAACGCCGTGCAGCGCATCGCCGACACCGTGGGCACGCCCGACGGGCCGGTGATCTGCGGCCTGGCCCGTGCCGCCGCCGGCGACATCAAGGCCTGCGCCGATGCCGTGGCTCCGGCGGCCCACCGCCGCATCCACACCTTCATCGCCACCAGCGACATCCACCTCGAGCACAAGCTGCGCAAGACCCGCGCCGAGGTGCTGGCCATCACCGCTGAGATGGTCGACTACGCCCGCTCCCTCGTCGACGACGTGGAGTTCTCCTGCGAGGACGCCGGCCGCTCCGATCCGGAGTTCATGTATGAGGTGATCGAGGCGGCGATCAGGGCCGGTGCCACCACGATCAACATCCCCGACACGGTGGGCTATGCCACCCCGGCCGAATTCGGCGAGCTGATCGCCGGCATCAACGCCCACGTGCCCAACATCGACCAGGCCGTGATCTCGGTGCACGGCCACAACGACCTTGGCCTGGCGGTGGCCAACTTCCTGGAGGCCGTGAAAAATGGCGCCCGCCAGCTCGAGTGCACGATCAACGGCATCGGCGAGCGGGCCGGCAACGCCTCGCTCGAAGAGCTGGTGATGGCGCTGCACGTGCGCCGCAGCTACTTCAACCCCTTCCTGGGCCGGCCGGCCGACTCCACCGAGCCCCTCACCGGCGTGCGCACCGAGGAGATCACCAAGACCTCGCGACTGGTGAGCAACCTCACCGGCATGGCGGTGCAGCCCAACAAGGCGATCGTGGGCGCCAACGCCTTTGCTCACGAGAGTGGCATCCACCAGGACGGCGTGCTCAAGAACCGCCTCACCTACGAGATCATCGACGCCCGCACCGTGGGCCTGCTCGACAACCGCATCTCGCTGGGCAAGCTGAGCGGCCGCAGCGCCTTCCGCGCCCGCCTCGAGGAACTCGGCTACGAGCTCTCCCGCGACGACCTCGACGACGCCTTCGCCCGCTTCAAGGAGCTGGCCGACCGCAAGCGCGAGATCACCGACCGCGATCTCGAGGCGATCGTGAGTGAGCAGGTGCAGCAGCAAACCGATGGCAGCTACACGCTCAAATCCGTGCAGGTGAGCTGCGGCACCGGCCTGCAGCCCACCGCCACCGTGACCCTGATCAACGCCGACGGCGCCGAGCTCACCGAGGCGGCGATCGGCACCGGGCCGGTGGATGCGGTGTGTCAGGCGCTCAACCGCCTCGCCAACGTGCCCAATGAGCTGGTGGAGTTTTCGGTGAAATCGGTCACCGAGGGGATCGATGCCATGGGCGATGTCACGATCCGCCTGCGCCAGAACGGCGTGCTCTATTCCGGCCACGCCGCCGACACCGACATCGTGGTGGCCGCCGCCCAGGCGTTTGTGAACGCCCTCAACCGGCTGATCGCCGGTCAGCGCAGCGTGCCCCTGCACCCGCAGAAGGCGCCGCTGCCGGTGGTGGGCGACCTGCCCCTGGCCGACCGGCCGCGGGTGTGAGGGAACGCGTGGCCCAACAACCCATTTCAGGCCAGCGACGCTCCACCCTGGCGGCGGCCCTGCAGCTGGCCCTGCTGCTCCTGGTGGCCCTGGCGATGCTGGTGCCGCTGCTGTGGCTGGTGAGCACCTCGCTCAAGGGCCCGGCGGAAGACATCTTCACCAGCCCACCGGCGCTGCTGCCGCTCCAGCCCAGCCTGGAGGCCTACGGGCGGCTGTTCGCCGAGCAGCCGATGGGCCGCTACCTGCTCAACAGCACGATCGTGAGCGGTCTGGCGGTGCTGGCCAACCTGCTCTTCTGCTCGCTGGCGGCCTACCCGCTGGCGCGGATGCGCTTCGCCGGCCGGGGGCTGGTGCTGGCCCTGGTGGTGGCCACGATCCTGATCCCCTTCCAGGTGGTGATGATCCCGCTCTATCTGCTGATGGTGCAGATCGGCCTGCGCAACACCCTCTGGGCCCTGATCATTCCCCAGGCCGCCACCGCCTTCGGTATCTTCCTGCTGCGCCAGAGCTTTCTCGGCGTGCCGGTGGAACTGGAAGAGGCGGCCCGCAGCGATGGCTGCACGCCGCTGGGGGAGTGGTGGAACGTGATGATCCCGGCCGCCCGGGCGGATCTGATCACCCTGGCCATGTTCGTGTTCATCGGCACCTGGAGCGACTTCCTCTGGCCGCTGGTGATCCTCGATGAGCCCCAGCTCTACACCCTGCCCCTGGGCCTGCAGCAGCTGGCCAGCAGCTTCGCGCTGGATTGGCGCCTGGTGGCGGCCGGTGCGGTGATCTCGATCCTGCCGGTGCTCGCCCTGTTCATCGGCCTGCAGCGCTACATCCTGCCCAGTGCCGCCGGCGATGCCGTAAAAGGCTGACGCCGTGAAGGGCTAGGGCCGCACAGGTGGCGGCGGTGTGGGGGCGCTCGGGGCTTCCGCCTCCGGCTCCGCCGGTGCCACCGGGGCGGGCGCCACCGGCCTGCGCAGCTGCTGGAGCTCCCGCCGCAGGCGGGCGTTGTCGCTGCTGAGCCCCTCCAGTTGCACGTTGGAGCGCTCCAGCGCCTGCAGCCGCGTGGCGGTGGAGCGCAGCTGCTCTTCCAGGGCGGTGGTGCGTTCGAGGGCGCGGCTGTTCTCGAGGCCCTGCACCCGCTCCTGCAGCCCCCGCAGCTGGCTGCTCTGCTGGCGCAGCTTGCCCACCATCACCAGAAACAGCACGGCCAGCATGGCCGTGAGTCCGGCCTGCAGCCAGGGCAGCCAGTCGGGCAGTTGGGCCTGGGGGCCGGAGCCGCTACCGGATCCGAGGCCGGAGCCGTTGGAGCGGGACGCCATCGAGAGGGGCTCCATCAGGATTCAGGCGTTGGCTCCAATCTTGCCTGATCCCAGTCGGATCGGCCGCCGGTGAGGCGGCTGGCGCCGCGCAGCAGTTGCGCCTCGGTGGCGCGATACACCGCCTCGGCCTCCTCCGGGCTGCGGCCGATGCAGGTCATGCCGAGCTTGCCGAATTCCGACAGGCAGCCCAGCAGGTGAAACACGCTGCCGCGCAGCTGGGCCGGGTCGTAGTGCAGCCCCGCCTCGGCCACGATGTCGATCAGGTCGACCGGCAGCAGGCCCTTCAGCCCGGGGTGCTGAAGGTTGTCGGTGGCGCGGTAGGCCAGGGGGGTGCCGTTGGCCGCGCGGTAGATCCCGCTCTGCAGATCAAGGCTGCCGCTGGTGATGGCACTCAGGGCCATATAGGGGTGGGTGGTGCCCCCCTGGCGCAGGTTCACCTCAATCGCCTGCAGATCCCAGCGGTCGCCGAAGCGCCGGGCGATGAAATCCACCGCGTAGCGCTCCAGCGCCCCCTCCGCCGCCAGCGCCTCGCCCACGGCCTGGCCGTGGCGCAGCAGCTCCAGCCGGTAGGCGGCATCGGCCGGGAAGCAGCAGCCCAGATAGGTCTGCCCGCTGGCACCGCCCAGCAGCTGCTCATGGGTGGAGAGCACCTCCACGCTGGGGCCGCAACCGCCACCGCCGGGGTGGATCGTGCCCTGCACGCTCGGCGAGCTGAGCGCTTCCCCTCCCTCCAGCCAGGCCTCCACCAGTGCCCCTTCTTCGCCGAGCAGCTGGCGCCAGTTGGCGCAGGGCATCGCCAGCTGCTCCAGGGCCTCGGCCAGGCACTGGCGCCGCTCGCGCCCACTCCTTTGGGCCAGCTCCAGCGGGGCCAGGGCCAGGGGGGCGTTGCCCTCGCCGCTGAAGCCCTCGTTGAGCTTCACCACCACCCGCTCCAGCTCGGGGTGCGCTTCCCACAACGCCGCCGTGGCCTCCACCAGGTCGCTGAGGCTGTGCACCAAAGGGCTGCCGGGCGGGTGGGGCACGCCGCAGCGGGCAAACAGCTCGCGGCTGCCCGCCTTGCTGCCCCAGTGGCCCAGGGCGGGGTCGGTGCCGAGCAGGGGCACCTGGAGCCGCTCGGAGAGCTCCTTCTCCAGCGCGCTCACCACAAAGCAGCTGATGAAGCTGCGGCCCGGCCGCAGCAGCTCCGCCATGCGCGCCAGCAGCGCCGGCCGCTCCAGCAGCTTGGCCGTGAGCGGCCGGCTGGAGGCGTCGTCGGTGTCGAACAGGTGCAGCCGCCGTCGGGCATGGCTGGTGGGCACCCCCGGCAGCAGTTCCAGCACCGCATCCACCACCAGCTCGGCGATCGGCTTGCTGGTGGCGTAGAGCATGCGCACGCCGGGATCGCGCAGGCGGATCAGCGAAAACAGCTGGCGCTCCTCGTAGTGGTGCGCCCCGGTCACCAGGTCCATCTGGCTCTGGTCCATCGACAGCGACGGCACCATCAGCACATCCACCGCCGGCCCCTGGGCAGCGGTGGCCTGGCCCCATTCCGGCCGCAGCTGGGCCTGGAGCTCACGGAAGCTGAGGGGCGACATGGTGAAGCGGGCGCGGGCTGGTGCTGGGCTGGGCTGGGCTGGTGCGGTGCTGGTGCGGGGCTGATCACCCCACAGGCGGATCACCCCCACAGACTCTGCAGCACCTGGCGGTAGAGCGCATCCGGACTCAGGCCCGCGATCAGATCGCCGCGCCCGTCGAGCTGCTCCAGGCTCGGATAGCGGCCCAGCCAGGGGTGGGGAAGCGATCGGCCCACCGCATCGCCATACACGATCGCCACCGAGGCGCTGCCGTGGTCTGTGCCGCCGGAGCCGTTTTCCTGGAGCCGGCGGCCGAATTCACTCACCGCCAGCA